>NZ_JBVIFS010000008.1:92451-148147 GCF_055571215.1 Streptomyces sp. NPDC030995 | reverse complement strand
GTGGGGTTTGTTTTGGGCGGTTTTTTGGATTGTTTTCCTTTTCCGCCGATGTGTTGGATGGCCGGCGTTGTAGTGCTGTTTTGTTTTTTTTGGGGGGGGGGGGGGGGGCCCCCCCCCCCCCCCCCCCCACCACCACATCACTTTCCTCTACGCGGCCGACGCGTACCCCTCGCCCCCGGCCAGGAAGTTGCTCCGTGCCACCCACCGCGCCAGGACGCTCGCGGCCGCACCGGAGTCGACCGCGCGCGCGGCCGCCGCGAGGGCGGGGGCCAGGCGCTCGGCCAGCGGGCGCGTGGACGGGGTGGCGGCGGCCAGGGCCGCCGCCGCGGAGAGCAGCACCGCGTCGCGGACCGGCCCCCGCTCCCCGGCGAGCATCCGGCGCGCCACCTCGGCGTTGTAAGCCGCGTCGGCACCCCGCAGCGCGTCGGCCGGCGAGAGCGGCAGACCGACCTCCCTGGGGTCGAAGCGCTCCTCGCGGACCTCGCCCGCGGCGACGGACCACACGCGCGAGGTGGTGGCGACGGTCAGCTCGTCCAGGCCGTCGTCGCCACGGAAGACCAGGGCGTTGACTCCGCGCCCGGCGAGCACTCCCGCGATCAGCGGCGCGAGCCGGACGTCCGCGACGCCGACGGCCAGCGTGCGCGGCTGCGCCGGATTGGTGAGCGGGCCCAGCGCGTTGAAGATCGTCGGGATGCCCAGTTCGCGGCGGGGCGCCGCGGCGTGCCGCATCGCCGGGTGGAAGTCCGGCGCGAAGCAGAAGGTGATGCCGACGGACTCGGCGAGTTCCGCGATCTGGTCCCCGGGCAGCCGCAGCATCACCCCGAGTGCCTCGAGGACGTCCGCGGAGCCCGAGCGCGAGCTGGACGCCCGGTTGCCGTGCTTGACGACCCGGGCGCCGGCGCCCGCGGCGACGATCGCGGACATCGTGGAGATGTTGACGCTGCAGGCGCCGTCGCCACCCGTGCCGACGATGTCGACGGCGTCCCCCGTCACGTGGAGCGGAGCGGCGTGGGCCAGCATGCCGTGTGCCAGTCCCTCCAGTTCGCCGACCGTCTCGCCCTTGGCGCGCAGCGCGACCAGGACTCCGGCGATCTGCGCGGAGGTCGCCTCCCCGCGCATGACGGTGTCCATCAGCCAGGTCGTGTCGGCCGTGGTCAGGTCTTCGCCGCGCAGCACGGTTTCGAGGAGGCGGGACCAGGACCGGTCCCCGGGGATGGCCGACACGCGGCCGTCACGTCCGACGGTCATCTCAGCCCCAGTCCTCGCTGCCGGGGTTGGCCGCGAAGGCCGTGGCGACCGTGACGTCGACGACCGGGGCCGCCACGGTCCGGACGGCGCTCTCGCCGGCGGTGAGACCCGCACCGGTGCCGGCCTGCAGGGCGGCGAGCACGGCGACGCCGGAGACGATCAGGCCGGCGGTCTTCCGGATGCGAATGTTCCGCGTGAACTTCATGATTCTGAATCCCCCTGATGGAAAAACACTGTCGTGGTCACCGTGTGGCCGCTGCTTGCGCTGCGGCCTCCCGGTACGAGGAACACATTAGGAAGGCCCGGCTTCGGCTCGTTATCGTCTGCCCTTCGCCGCCGAAGCACAGACGATAACGACCTGTCCAGGGGGGATTTCCTCCGTGTGATCGGAGGTTTTCCGGCTATTGGACGGCGCCCGCGCCCAGCACCATTGACCGTGGTGGCAGACCTCTGCCACATACGGAGGCGAGGAGCGCGCATGATGCCCATGACTGTGCACGGCACCCCGCGGCAGCCGTCCTCGCCAGGCACCGTCACCTGCCATGTGTGGCTGTCGCGGCGCCTGCCGCGGCCCGCCCAGCACCTCGCCCTTCTCGACGAGTCCGAACGGGCCCGCTGCTCGGGTTTCGTCCACGAACGGGACCTCTCCCTGTTCGTCACGGGCCGCACGCTCGCCAAGACCGCGCTGGGCTCCCTGACCGGGCTCGCGCCGGAGGCGGTCCGTTTCCGGACCCGGTGCGCGGGCTGCGGCGGGGCGCACGGCAAGCCGGAAGTGGTCGGGGAGGCGGCCGGCTGGGAGCTGTCGATATCGCACTCCGGCGATCTGGTCGCGGTGGCCCTGGCCCACGGCCACCCGCTCGGCGTGGACGTGGAGCAGTTCGTGACGCCCGAGGAACCGGGCATCCCCGTCGAGTACGCGCTGGTGCTCACTCCCGAGGAGCAGGCGGTCATCGAGGCGCTCCCCGTCGCGGAGCGGGCCGGGGCGTGCCTGACGCTGTGGACCCGTAAGGAAGCGGTCCTCAAGGCGACGGGCGAAGGCTTGAACACGCCCATGGACTCCTTCACCGTCAGCCCCGCGGCCCGGCCTCCGGCTGTGCTCGCCTGGCACGGCCCCGAGTCCGCTGACCGTCCCTTTCCCGCCATGGTCGATCTGCCGAGAATCGACGGCTGTTACGGCGCCCTCGCAGTTCTAGGGGCGGACGCCGTAATTCCGTACGTCCGCTCCGGAGTCGATGCCATGGCCGAAAGAATGCGATAACGAAAGAAAACCGCGCGCCGATAGCTTCGCTGCATCGTTCTGGGCTACCAAACCTCCCGAACAGGAGATGCAGCGTGATCAAGTCAGTTGTCATTGTGGGTGGCGGTACCGCCGGTTGGATGAGCGCCACGTACCTCAAGGCGGCCTTCGGCGATCGCATCGATGTCACCCTGGTCGAATCGGACCGGGTGCAGAGCATCGGCGTCGGCGAGGCCACGTTCAGCACCGTCCGGCACTTCTTCGACTATCTCGGCCTCGACGAGCGCGACTGGATGCCCCACTGCTCGGCCTCGTACAAGCTGGCCATCCGCTTCGAGAACTGGCGCAAGGTGGGCGACCACTTCTACCACCCGTTCGAACGGCTGCGGACGTCCGACGGCTTCTCGATCGCCGACTGGTGGCTGAAGGAAGGCGACCCGAACATCCCGTTCGACCAGTCGTGCTTCGTCACCCCGGCGCTGTGCGAGGCACAGCGCTCGCCCCGGATGCTCGACGGCTCGCTGTTCGCGCAGGGGCTCGACGGCTCGCTCGGCCGCTCGACCCTGGAGGAGCAGCGCGCCCAGTTCCCGTACGCGTACCACTTCGACGCCGGGCTGCTCGCGCAGTTCCTCGCCAAGTACGGCGCCGAGCGCGGCGTCCGCCACGTGATCGACGACGTGGTGGAGGTGCACACGGACGAGCGCGGCTGGATCACCGACGTCCTCACCCGTGAGCACGGCGAGCTGGCCGGCGACCTCTTCATCGACTGCACCGGCTTCCGCGGTCTGCTGATCAACGAGAAGCTGGGCGAGCAGTTCGTGTCCTTCCAGGACGTGCTGCCCAACAACCGTGCCGTGGCGCTGCGGGTGCCGAAGCCGGACCAGGGCGCGGAGGGCATGCGTCCGTACACCACGGCGACCGCCATGGACGCGGGCTGGATCTGGACGATCCCGCTCTTCGGCCGCAACGGCACCGGCTACGTGTACTCGGACGAGTTCTGCAGCCCGGAGGAGGCGGAGCGCACCCTGCGCGCGTTCGCCGCGCCCGGGCAGGAGGACCTGGAGGCCAACCACATCCGGATGCGCATCGGCCGCAACGAGCGTTCCTGGGTGAACAACTGCGTGGCCATCGGCCTGTCCAGCGCCTTCGTGGAGCCCCTCGAGTCGACCGGCATCTTCTTCATCCAGCACGGCATCGAGCAGCTGGTGAAGAACTTCCCGGACGAGAACTGGGACCCGAAGCTGGCCGACGACTACAACAGCCGGGTCGCCCACGTCCTGGACGGCGTCAAGGAGTTCCTCGTGCTGCACTACGCGGCCTCGGGGCGCGAGGACACGCCGTACTGGAAGGAGGCCAAGCTCCGCCGGATGCCCGACGGGCTGGCGGAGAAGCTGGAGCTCGCCTCCTCGCACCTGCTCGACGAGCACACCATCTACCCGTACTACCACGGCTTCGAGCAGTACTCGTGGATCACGATGCTGCTCGGTCTCGGGCACGAGCCCGCCGCCCCGCGGCCCTCGCTCGCCCACATCGACCCGGCCAGGGCCCGCGCCGAACTGGCCGCGGTGCAGGCCGACGCGCAGCGCCTGGTCCAGGCGCTGCCCAGCTGCCACGAGTACCTCTCCTCGATTCACTGAGGCCCCCGGAGGTACTCCGCCCCTCCGCCGGCGCCCGCGCCGACACCCCCCTTCGGTACGGGCGCCGGCGGGCCCCGACCTGCCCCGGCTCCACCACTCCCCCCACGCCCCCACGCCACCACTCCCCCCACTCCCCCCCACTCCGGCAGTCCCCCCACGCCGGCACTCGCATCCATCTCCTGACCTCTGACCTCACGAAGGGCGACAGAGTATGACCAGGCTCTCCTCGGTACCGGGCGGCGCCCAGCCGCACGCGGTGCCCCGTCCCGCCCCGTGGAAGGCTCCGCCGGCGCCCGTGGCCGACTTCCGGGCGCTGATGGGCGCCTTTCCCACGGGGGTCGCCATCATCACGACCTACGGCGCCGACGGACGGCCGCGCGGGCTCACGTGCTCCTCGCTCGCGAGCGTCACCGCCGACCCGCCGACCCTGTCGGTGGGGCTGACCACGCACGGCGAGACCCTGCGTGCGCTGCGCGAGTACGGATCCTTCGCCGTCAACCTGCTGCACCACGGCGGGCAGCGGGCCGCCGAGGTGTTCGCCCGGCCCTCCTCGAACCGGTTCGCCGACGTCGAGTGGCAGCCCACCCCGGGCGCCGGGCTGCCGTGGCTGGCCAACGACGCCTTCGTGGTGGCGGACTGCCGGGTCTCCCGGCTGACGGAGGTCGGCGACCACACCGTGGTCATGGGTGAGGTGACCAACGTCGTCCGGGAGTCGGGCACGCCCCTGCTCTACGGCGCCCGCGGGTTCGCCGTCTGGCCCGGCGGCGACATACCGGGGCCGCTGGCCGCCCCGGAGGGAATGGCGTCATGACGGCCCTGCACGCGGACCCGTTGGCCCGATTCCTGATCGCGGCCGCCGTGGTCGTCTTCTTCAGCCATCTGCTCGGCTCGCTGCTCGGCCGGCTCGGCCAGGCCCCGGTCATCGGGGAGATCCTCGGCGGCCTGCTGCTGGGTCCCTCCGCGCTCGGCTGGGTCTGGCCCGAGGCCAAGGCGTGGCTGCTCCCGCACGATGTCACGACGGCGCTCACCACCACGGCCCAGCTGGGCCTGGTGACCTTCATGTTCCTCCTCGGCTGCGAACTGCGCCTGGAGCGGGTGCGGTCGGGCCGGTCGGCGGTCGGTGCCGCGATCCTCGGCGGCATGGGCCTGCCGTTCCTCCTCGGGGTGGGGATCGCGGCGCTGGCGCCGGACGTACTGCGCGGTGACGCCGCGAAGCACACCGGCTACCTGCTCTTCTTCGGGCTCGCCCTGTCGGTCACGGCGCTTCCGGTGCTCGCCCGCATCCTGGTCGACATGGGTCTCGACACCACCAAGCTGGGCTCGTTCGCCCTGGTCACGGCGGCGTTCGGGGACGGCGTCGCCTGGCTGGTGCTGACCGCCGTACTCGCGTTCAGCAGCAATGGCGGCACCGGTCACATGGCGCTCACCGTCGGCCTGGTCTTGGGTCTGGTGGCCGGCACCCAGCTGTTCGTACGTCCGCTGCTCGCGGGCTTCCTGAGGCGGGTCGAGGGCAACGGGCGCGGCGAGCGCCTGGTGCTGCCGCTGCTGCTCGCCGGCGCGTTCGGCTACGCGGGCCTGACCGAGATCATCGGCCTGCACCCGGTGATCGGCGCGTTCCTCTTCGGGATGGCCGTGCCGCGCGGCTCCACGGCCGCCACCCGGATGCACCAGCAGCTCCAGGGCTTCACCCAGGCGGTGCTGCTCCCGCTGTTCTTCGCCGGGGTCGGGCTCAGCGTCTCCATCGGTGAACTCGGGTTCAGCGCCTGGCACTGGCTGGTGCTGATCGGCGTCATCCTCGCCGCCTCCGTGGGCAAGTTCCTCGGAGCGGGCGGCGCGGCCTGGATCACCGGCATGCCCCGCGCCGAGGCGCTGCGGTTCGGCACGTTGATGAACTGCCGCGGTGTCACGGAGCTGGTGGTCGCCGGCATCGGCTGGCAGGCCGGTCTCATCAGCTCCGCCGGCCTGACCGCGCTCGTCCTGATGGCACTGGTCACCACGGCCATGACCGGGCCGCTCCTGGTCGCGCTGGGCGCGACCGCTCCAGCCAAGAAGTCCGCCCCTACGGCTCCTTCCGCGGCCTCGGATTCCCCGGTGCCCGTGCCCGTTACCGCCCCCGGCATCCCCGCCAACAGCACCCCTGTGGAGGTCTGACATGTCATCGATCGGCACCGCTGCCCGGATCACCGAGCGCCAGGCGCGCCTGAACTCCATCGACCAGCACATCCTGGACCTGGTCCGCGAACGCAACACCACCGCCGAGCAACTGCGCTCCCTGCGGCGGCTGGCCGGGCTGCGCGAGTTCCAGCTGGCCCACGAGAACGGGGTGCTCAGCCAGTACCACGACGCCCTCGGCCGGCCGGGCACCGCGATCGCGCTCCAGCTGCTCGCACTGGCCCGCAGCGAGCGGGCCGGGGCCGTCCACGCCGTACCCGACCAGCGGATGACGCCCGCCGCCGCCTGACCCCCCGCCCGGCAGGGGCCGTCCCCGCGACGGCCCCTGCCGGGCTCTCCTCCGCCTTCCGTCCGCCGGGAGGCGCCTTTTCCCGTTTCCGGAAAGGATGTCCACCATGACGCGACCCAACCGACCGGCCCCGGCGGCCACGAAGCCCGCGAACTCCGCGAAGTCAGCGAGGTCCGCGGCACCTTCACGTTCCGGCCTCGTCGGGCTGCTGGCGCTGCCGTTCCGCCGCGACACCTGGCGGCACATGCTGTTCGCCCTGCTGCTGCCGCTCACCCTCGCGCTGATCCTCGCGCTCCAGTACGTGATGAAGGCCGCGCAGGACAACGGCTACGAGCAACTCGGCCCTGTGATCCTGATCGTGGCGCTTGCCGGCATCGCACTCGCCGGACCCGCCTTCGAGCGGATGCGGATGCGGGTCTTCTTCGGTGAGACCGTCATACCGCGGGTCGGCGGACGGCTGCGCCACGGCTTCGTGTTCTTCCTCGTGAACATGCTCCTGTCCACTCTGTCGTTCATGGCCGTGGCCGGCTGGGCCATCGTCTGCGCGCGCAACCTCACGTACCCGATCTGGGGCTGGGAGCCCTACCCCACTCCCGCGTGGGGCGGCCCGACCCCGCTGGGCGCGGTGGCGCTGCACTTCGCGGCCGGCGTGGTGGCGTTCTTCGTGATGCCGTGGGTCGTCATCCGCCTCACCGACTGGCAGCGCGCCGCCGTGCGCCGCCACCTCGGCCAGGACCGCTGAGCCCCTGTCACACGCCTGCGCCCGTACGACTGCGCCCCCGACGGACACCTTCCGTCGGGGGCGCAGTCGTACGGGCGCAGGTGTACGGGGCAGTCGTACGGGCGCAGGCGTGCGCGGGTTACGCGGCCCTCACCAGCAGGGTCGGCCGGGTGGTGGCACGGCCGACGGGGAGCGGGGTCGTGGTGACGGCCACGGGCATCTCGGGGGCCGCGGAGGCTCCGGAGGTCTGGGCGGCGAGGAAGCGCAGCACGGCGAGGACCCGGCGGTTGTCGCGGTCGTCCCCTTGCAGGTCCAGCTTGCCGAAGACCGAGGCGGCCCGCTTCTCCACCGTCCCGGCCGAGACGCAGAGCTCGTCGGCGATGGCGCTGTTGGTGCGCCCCTGGGCCATCAGCCGCAGCACGTCCAGCTCGCGGCCGCTCAGCGAGGCCAGGTCACCCCCACCCCCGGGGCCGCCGCCGGCGGGGCGCGGCGTGGGCGCGAGGACCTGCGCCGCCCGCGGGTCGATGACCGAGCCGCCGGCGGTGACCCGCTCCAGGGCGTCGAACAGGAATTCCGATTCGGTGATGTGCTCCTGGAGCACGAAGCCGGTGCCCCGCTCGCCGTGGGCGAGCAGCCGGGCCGCGAGGGCGGGCTCGGGGACGGCGCTGTACAGCAGCGCGGCGGTGGAGGGCAGCTCGCGCCGCGCGGCGCGCACGGACTCCACCACGTCGTCGGCGCCGAAGTGGTGCGCGTTGACGATCACGGCATCGGGCCGGTACCGGCGGACCAGTGCGGGCAGCGCGGTTCCACGGGGCACGGCGGCGGCCACCTGACAGCCGCTGCCGTCCAGGACGTGGGTCAGGCCGGCCCGCAGGACCGCGGAGCCTTCGACGATCACAATCCGCATGGGGATCACTTCCTTCGCCCCGCGACCGGTGAGGGCGCGGGGCGATTGGGGGAACGGTGCGCGCGGGACGAACCTCACACGCGCGAGGGGGTGTACTGCCGGGCGGCGGTCATGAAGTTCTCCAGGAGCCGCATCCCGCCCGAGGTGGCCACGCTCTCCGGATGGAACTGCACGCCCCAGATGGGCAGGCTGCGGTGGCGCAACGACATCACGCAGCCGTCGTCACTGGCGTGCCCCGTGGCTTCGAGGGCCTCGGGCAGCGGCTCCTCAACGATCAGCGAGTGGTAGCGGGCCACCGTCATCTCGGTGCCGAGGCCTTCGTACAGACCGGTCCCGTCGTGGTGCACGACGCTGGTCTTGCCGTGCCGGACCCGGTCCGCGACCACCACCCGGCCGCCGTGGGCCAGGCCGATCGCCTGGTGGCCCAGGCAGATGCCGAGCAGCGGGGTGCGACCCGCGAAGGCGTGGACGAGCTCGACGTGGCCGGAATCCGCGGGATGACCGGGACCGGGTCCGAGCACCACGGCGTCCGGGGCGAGCGCGACGAGGTCGTCGGCGCTGCGGGTGCCGGAGCGCACCACCTCGGTGTCCGCGCCGAGGCCGCGCAGGTACTGGTCGATGATGTGGGTGAAGCTGTCGTAGGCGTCGACCACCAGGATCTTCACGGCAGCAGCTCCTTTCCGGTCAGCGCCCAGTGGGCGGCGCCCATCTTGTGGAGCGTCTCGCGCCACTCCCCCTCGGGGGAGGAGTCCGCGACGATGCCCGCGCAGCTCTGGGTGTGATAGCTGGTCCCGTCGTGCACCACGGTCCTGATGCACAGGGCGAACCGGCTCCAGCCGCGCAGGTCCACCAGGCCGACCGCGCCCGCGTACATTCCGCGCGGCCGGTCCTCCATGTCCTGGATCAGCTCCATGGCCCGGATCTTCGGCGCCCCGGTGACGGTGCCCGCCGGGAAGGAGGCGCGCAGCGCGGACCAGGTGTCGTGCGTCCGGTCGAGCCGGCCGGTGACGGTGGAGACGAGGTGGAAGACGTGCGAGTAGGTCTCGACCGTCATCAGCCCCTCGGTCTCCAGGCTCTGCGGCTCGCAGACCCGTCCGACGTCGTTGCGGCACAGGTCCACGAGCATGATGTGCTCGGCGCGTTCCTTCTCGTCCGCGCGCAGCGCCGCGATGCGCCGTTCGTCGGTCTCCCGGTCGCCGCTGCGCGGCGCCGTCCCGGCGATGGGCCGCATCATGATGCGCTCGCCGTCGTCGGCGAAGAGCATCTCGGGGCTGGCGCCGATCAGGGTGGTGCCGGATCGCGGCACCAGGTACATGTACGGCGAGGGGTTGCGCGCACGCAGCCGCCGGTAGACCTGGAGGGGTTCGAGGTCGGTGCTGACCTCGATGCGGTGGCCGATCTGGATCTGGTAGACGTCCCCGACCCCGATGTGGCCGAGACAGCGCTCGACCCGGGCGAGGAAGGTCTCCTTGTCGGTGCTGTCGCGCACCGAGCGCGGTTCGGGCGCCTCGGGCACGGCGTCACCGGCCGGCGGCCTGAGGGCGGCCGCCTCCAGGTCGTACGGGACGGGCGGCGGGAACTGGGCTGCGTGCGCCCGCAGATGGCGTACCTCGTGCGCGGCGAGGTCGTAGTGGACCGTGTCGCGGAAGAGGGTCAGTACGCAGTCGGGGCCCCCGGTGTCCGCGGTCCGCTCGGGCAGCTCCTCCATGTGCCAGGCGGCGCCGTACCCGATCGTGCCGAGGAAACCGAACGCGAAGCTGGTGGCCGGTGCCTGGGTGTGGACGGTGAAGAGCCGCTGGGCGGCGCCGAGGAACTCCCAGACCTGGCCGGGGTGGGTCAGCCCGCGCGCGGCCGGCGCCAGCGGGGTCATCCGCATCTCGTCGGCGAGGGCGAGCAGCGCGCGGGTCAGTCCGTCGCAGCCGCGGATCAGGACATGGGACGCGTAGACCTCGATCTCGGCGAGCCGGTCGTATCCGACGACGGCCGAACTGCGGTCCTGCACCGGCCCCGCGGGGCTCTCCAGGAGGTAGACGTCGTCCTTGCCGAACCGCTCGCACAGGGCAGTGTAGAGGTCGAGCGGTTCGTGGTGCGGCAGCGGCGCCTCCTCGACGTGTACGTCGATGAGCGCGGGCCCCGGCGCCGCGGCCGGGGTCGGTGGTTCGAGCAGTGTGGTCACGAGCGTCTCATTCCTTGGTACGTCTGCGGACGCACCGGTCAGTCCAGTACGTAGCCGTCGTGCGCCCGCAGTCCGCGCGAGCGGCGCAGGTCGGTCAGGACGAAGCTGCGCTGGAGCCAGCGGTCCTGGCCGTCGTAGCGCGGGCGGAAGGAGGTGCGGCCGTGGACGGTGACCCGGTTGTCGACGATCGCGAGGTCGCCGGGGGTGAGCCGGACGGTCTGCGCGGTCAGGTCGAAGAGCCGGTTCAGCTCGTCCAGGGCGGCCCGCGCGCGGGGGGTGGTGGCGCGGGTGGCCGCGAAGTCGACCCGGGCGTCGGGGTCGTCCGCCGCTCCGGTGAGCACCGCGTGGGGTGCGGCGCCGCCCGGCACCGCGCCGAAGGAGGGCGGGGCCTCGGTGACGAACTCCTCGCTCCACAGCGCCGCCCGGCTCTCGTCAGACAGCATCGGGAGCACCTGGCGTATGCAGGCGGTGCGCAGCCCGGCGACCCCTTCGTGGTCGGCCCGCAGGCAGAGCAGCATCACGAAGTCGGGACGGTGCGGGTGGAAGGCGTTCTCGGTGTGGAAGGAGAGGAGCACCGACCCGGCGTTGCCCTGGAAGTCCTCCTGTCCGGGCACCGGGACCACGTCCTGGACCAGCGCGCCGGTCTTCTCGGGCCGGAAGGCGGCCGGGTCGCCCAGCCCCGAGGCGATCATCAGCAGGACCGCGGCGGGCACCTCGGCGCTGCGCTGTACCGAACCGCGGACGGTCGGGGTGGCGGGCAGCGCTTCCTCGTCGACCGGCAGGCCGCGGACCAGCAGGGCGCCGGACGGGCCGGAGTCGCGGCGGAAGGAGCGCAGGCCGCGGCGCAGGCCGGCGGGCAGGTCGCACCAGGCGGAGCGGGCGGCGTCGACCCACTCGGGGGCGTCGATGCGTCCCGCGGCGACGGGGGCGATGTGCCGGGCGAGGTCGCGGATCCGGTCGGCGTCGCCCGGGCCGACGGTGACGGTACGGGCCGAAGCGCCGACGATGGGGTTGTCGAGTGCCAGTGTCATGTATTCATTCCTTTCCGGGCTGTGCCGCGGTCGCTGATCGCCGCCACGACGGGTGCGGCGATGCGCCGGTAGGCCCGGGTGGAGAGGGCTACGGACCGGTCCAGGCGGGCGGCGTTGAAGTAGATCTCGTCCTCGTCGAGGAGGTCCCGGTCCACCAGGAGGCGGAGCTGCGGGTCGAAGGAGAAGGGCACGATCGAGCCGCTGACGCAGCCCGTGAGCCGTTCCGCGGTGGCCCGGTCGGCGAAGCCCGCCCGTACTCCGCCGGCCAGGGCGCGCACCGCCTCGATGTCGACCCGCCGGTCGCCGGGGACCACCGCGAGCACGTACCGGCGTGCCGTGCGGCCCCGGGCGACCCGGATGACGATGGACTTGGCGGCCTGCCGCAGCGGATGCCCGCGCAGCAGGCTCGCCGCCTCGGTGCCGCCCTCGGGCGGGTGGCTCAGGACGCGGTGGCCGGCCGTGCGGTCGGCGAGCAGGTCCATCAGCCGGGTGTAGGAGGTGTGTTCCGTGGCGGTCTCAGCCAGCACTGGCCATCGCCTCGACGACGGAGCGCGGACGCATGTCGGTCCAGTGCGCCGCGACGTACGCCTGGCTCTCGTCGTGACCGGCGTTCTCCAGGACGGCCTGCCAGCCGGCCGGGATCTCGACGAAGGACGGCCACAGGGAGTACTGGCCCTCGTCGTTGACGAGGACGTGGTAGCGGCCCTCGGGGTCGTCGAACGGGTTGCTCATGCTCTGTTCCCTTCAAAAAATGGTGTGATTTTCGGGGGCGGGCGGTGGGTCAGGCGACCGACTCGACGGCCGAGTCGTCCCTGACGCCCGACAGCTCGTCGCCGTACACGCCCTGCACCCAGTTGCTCTGGTAGACCGTGTCGAGATAGCGCTCGCCCAGGTCCGGGGAGATCGCCACCGAGACGAGACCGCTGCGGTCCGCGCCCTGCCGGGAGAGCCACTCGGAGGCTCCCGCCACGACGGTCCCGGTGGAACCGCCGAACAGGAAGCCGCGCGCGGCGAGCCGGTGGCACATGCGGACCGTCTCGGACTCGGGGACCACCACCACGTCGTCGACGAACGACTCGTCGAGCAGCGGCGGCCGTACCCCCGCGCCGAGGCCCGGGAGCATGCGGGGCCCCGCCGGGTGGCCGAAGGTGACGGAGCCGACGCTGTCCACCGCGACGATCCGCACCTCGGGCCGGTGCTCCTTGAACCAGCGGGCGCTGCCCATCAGGGTGCCGGTGGTGCCGGCCCCGATGAAGAGCACGTCCACGCCGGGGAAGCGCTGGGCGATCGGCGGCGCGGTCCACCGGTAGTGGGCGCGCCAGTTGTTCGCGTTGAGGTACTGGTTGAGCCAGACGTGCCGGGAGTCGGTGTCGCACAGACGGCGCACGAGGTTGAGCCGGGCGCCGAGGAAGCCCCCTTCCGGGTCGGGTTCGGTCACGATGCGGACCTCCGCGCCGAACGCCTCCATGAGGCGCCGGGACGCGAGGTTGCACCGGGAGTCGGTGACGCACAGGAAGCGGTGGCCCTTGCTGGCCGCGATCATGCTGAGCGCGACGCCGAGGTTGCCGGAGGAGGATTCGACCAGGATCGAGTCCTCGTTCAGCACCCCGCTCTCCTCAGCCGCCTCGATCATCGAGAGTGCGGCCTTCTGCTTGATTGATCCGCTGAAATTGAATCCCTCGCATTTCAGGTAGATCGATGTACCGAGAACCGGCCCGAGGTCGACGTAGAGATCGTCCTCGTTGAATTCCTGCGGGGCCGAGATGATCGGCATGGGTCCTCCCGCCTTAGAGGTGTGGCTGGGAATGGCGGGCGGTCAGCCGTAGCGGCGCATCTCATGGAAGAAGCCGTCGACGACGGACAGTTCGCCCGCCTCGCGCACGGTGTCGTAGACGTGCTTGCCGAGTGCGAGGTCGAGAATCCCGAGGCCGAACGGCGAGAAGATCACCGGCCGGTCAGCGGGGGGTCGGAGGGTGCCGTTCAGCACGTCGTGAAGGGTGCCGTGCACGAAGTCGCGGTTCCCGACGCGCTGTTCGGCCAGGTGCAGCGAGGTGTTGGCCTTCAGGCAGTGCTCGACGTCGTCGACCACGTTGGTCGCGGCGAGCACCACCTCGGGCGACAGGTCGCGCAGCGACACGTGCAGCACCAGCGGGTTGTGGCCGAACCAGTCGGGGTCCTCGACGTGCGGCTCGCCCGCGATGGTGGCGAAGACGACGAGGTCGCTGGAGCGGATCAGCTCCTCCGCGCTGTCGTGCACGGTGACCGTGCCGGGGGCGCCGGTGCGGTCCAGGTAGTCGGCGAAGCCCTCGGCGTGCTCGCGGCTCAGGTCGTACACGCCGGTCTCGTCGAACTCCCAGCCGGTGCCGGCGAGGAAGGCGTGGATGTAGCGGGCGATCAGCCCGACACCGAAGAAGCCGATGCGCCGGGGGCGTTCGCGGCCCGCGGAGAGCTTGTCCGCGGCGAGTGCGGCCGAGGCCGCGGTGCGCGCGGCGCTGATGATGGAGCTCTCCAGACAGGCCAGCGGGTAGCCGGTGGCGGGGTCGTTGAGGATCAGCACGGCGGAGGCGCGCGGCAGGCCCGCCGCCACGTTGTCGGGGAAGCTGGAGATCCACTTCAGCCCGTCGACGGCGTTGTCGCCGCCGACCGAGGCGGGCAGCGCGATGATGCGGGAGCTGGGCCGGTCGGGGAAGCGCAGGAAGTACGACGGCGGGTTGACGGTGTCGCCGTCGCCGTGGACGCGGTAGGCCGCCTCGATGATGCGGGTGACTTCCTGGTGGCGGCCGCCGAGCACCCGGTCGACCTCGGCGCCGGAGATCACGGCGAATTCGGGCGGGGCTGCGGTGGTGGGGGACATCGGTGTTCTCCCTCGGTGTGAGTGGGCGGGGCGCGGTCGCGGCCCGGTCAGAGCGCGAGCACGTGGCCCGGCAGGCGGACCGGGTTGCCGAGGACCACGACGATCTCGCGGTCCCCCTCGTAGGGCTCGCGGCTGTGCGCCATCCGCAGGTTGTCCACGATCAGTACGTCGCCGGTGCGCCACGGCTCGCGGTACGTGGCGTCCTGGTAGGCCTGGTTGATGGTCTCGATCACCTCGGGCGGAATCGGCTGCCCGTCCCCGTACGCCGTGTTGAAGGGCAGCGAGTCGGGCCCGTACACGTCGGTCAGGTACTCGCGGACCATCGGGTCGAGGGTCAGCTCGTTGAGGAAGGCGACCTGGTTGAACCAGACCGGCCGTCCGTTGCCCGGGTGTTCGATCAGCGCGGCCCGCCGCTGGCGGGTGCGCAGCGCCGCGTCGGGCAGCCACTCGTGGGCGATGCCCTCGCGGTCGCAGTACGCGGCCACCTCGGCGGGGTCGTCGGTGCCGAAGGCCTCGATCCAGGAGACGCCGACCTCGCGGTAGGTGCGGGTCAGCTGCCAGCCGTCGCGGGCGAACCGCTCGACCAGCTCCGCCGGCAGCGCCCGCAGCACCTGCTGGGAGTCCGCGACGGCGGTGGCGCCGCCGGCGCCGGGCGCGGTGAGGCAGCCGAACAGGGCGATCGAGGGCACCTCGGCGGCGTAACTCACCTCGTGGTGCATGCACATGGGCTCCTCGGGCGGCCACTCGGAGGAGGAGACGGCGCCGGGGGCGAGGACGCGGCGCGGCGCGAACGCCTCGCGCTCCCGCATCGCCTCGATGCCGAGCGCGGCCGCGATCGCGGCGACGGCCTCGGGGGTGCCGGGGTTCAGGCCGCGCAGCACGACGGCGCCATGGACGTCGAGGGCGTCGCGCACGGCGTCCTGGTGCGCCGCGGCCCAGGTCAGCGGGGCCCCGTCGGCGTCGGCGGTCATCACCATGGGCAGTCCGGGCAGGGCATCCGGTACGGACGCCGTGAAGTCAAGGACGGAGGTCATCTTCCGGTCTCTTTCTCGGTACGGGGCAGGTTGGGGTGCGCGCGGGCGGTACGGGGACCCGGTGTGCGGTCCCGGACGGCTCAGACCGCCGCCGCCTCCGGCGCCAGGCGCTGCGCCGTGCGCTGTTCGAGGACTTCCGCGAGGTCCGCGAGGACGGGGTGCTTGGCCAGCTCGACGACCGACACGAGCCGGTCGAGGCTGATGGCGAGCCGCACCGCGGTCAGCGAGGTGCCGCCCAGTTCGAAGAAGTGCGCGTCACGGGCGATCCGGTGGACCGGCACCTTCAGGGCCGCGCTCCACAGCTCGGCCAGGCGGCGTTCGGTGTCCGTCGCCGGCAGCTCGGGGCCTGCCACCGGGGCTTCGGGCACGGAGTCCACCGCCCGCTGGGCCAGCTCCTTCTTGTCGATCTTCCCGTTGGCGGTGAGCGGCATCGTGTCCAGACGGACCAGGCGGGCGGGCACCATGTACGACGGCAGGACGGAGGCGAGCTGTTCGCGCAGCCGCACCGGCTCGCCGCCGTCGGCCGTGGTGACGTAGCCGACGAGGCTTCGCTCGTCGCCGCTGCCGATGGCGACGACCGCGACGTCGCGCACCCCCTCCGACCGCATCATGCTGTTCTCGATCTCTCCGATCTCGATGCGGAAGCCCCGGATCTTCAGCTGGGCGTCGCGGCGGCCGTGGAACTCCAGGCGTCCGTCCGGCGCCCACCGTCCGAAGTCACCCGACCGGTAGACGCGCTGTCCGGGCCGGTCCGGGTCCGTCAGGAAGGCGGCGGCGCTGCGCTCCGGGTCGTTCACGTAACCGCGCCCGACGCAGACCCCGTGGAAGACGATCTCGCCGGGGGCGCCCGACGGCACCGGTTCGAGCCGCTCGTCGACCACCTGGATGCGGACGTTGCGCACCGGCCGGCCGAGCGGCACGGACGCCCCCGCCGGGGGTGTGCGCATCACCTCGTGGTTGGTGTCGTCGCTGGTCTCGGTGAGTCCGTAGGCGTTGACCAGGGGCACCTGGGGGAAGGCCTCGAACCACCGCTCCACGAGTTCCTTCTTGAGCGCCTCGCCGGTCGCCGACACCATCCTCAGGTCGGGCAGCAGGCCGGCCCGCCCTTCCAGGTAGGTGAGCAGGACCTCCAGGTAGGAGGGCACGAGCTGGACCACGTGGACGCGCCCGCTGCGCAGGATCTCGGTGAACCGGCCGATCTCCAGGACCGCTTCCTGCTCGATGATGCGGGTGCGTCCGCCGACCACGAGGGCCGAGACCAGCTGCCACAGGGAGATGTCGAAGCACTGGGGGGCGGTCTGCGCGACCGTGGTGCCCGCGGTGATCTCCAGGTCCTCGATCTTGGCGAGGAGGTGGTTGACGAAGCCCGCGTGCTCGCACATCGCGCCCTTGGGCTCGCCTGTGGAACCCGAGGTGAAGTAGATGTACGCGAGCGCGTCGGCGGCGACGGGGAGGTTCGGGTCGTGGTCCGCGAGGCCCTCGGGCAGCTCGTCGATCCGGAACACGGCGGGGGGCACGTCACCGCTCTGCGCTGCGACACCGCTCTGCTCGGTGTCGCCGCCCATCGCCGCGACGGCCTCGGTGAGCGCCGGGGAGACCTCCGCCACGGTCAGCACCGTGCGGCAGCCGCTGCGGCGCAGCATGGCCTCGATGCGGGAGGCCGGGAAGTGCGGCTCGACGGGCAGGTAGGCGCCGCCCGACTTGAAGACGCCGAGCACCGCGGCCGCCCAGTCCAGGTCGCGCTCGGTGACGACGGCGACCACGTCCTCGTTCCACAGGCCCTCGTGCCGCAGCTGCCAGGCGATGCGGTTGGCCTGCCGGTTGAGTTCGAGGTACGTCAGTGACCGGCCGCCGTGCACCACGGCGACGTCGTCGGGCCGCAGGCGGACCTGCTCCTCGAACAGCTCGTGGAACCGCCGGTCGGGCAACGGCCGCTCGGGGCCGGCGAGCTGCTCCCACTGGAAGCGCAGCTCCTCGTCACCGAGCAGGTGCCGCTCGTCGTGCGGGGCGTCCGGCCCGGCGACCGCCCGGCGCAGGGCCGTCACGTAGTAGCCGGCGATGCGCCGGGCCGCGGACGCGTCCAGGATGTCGGCGCGGTGCCGCACCAGCAGCCGCCCGCCCTCGACGGCCACCCCGAGGACGACCCCGCCCGACAGGTCGGCCGGCAGGTCGGCGGCGCGCTCGGCGGCGAGCGCGTCGAACATCGCCATCCGGGTGCGCGGGGCCTGGGCGGCGAAGCCGCGGATCGCGTTGAGGGTGCCGGTGGCGGCCTCGATCAGTTCGGTCCAGCTGCCGTCCTCGACCGCGACCCGGGCCATCAGGGGGCTGCCGCCCGCCGGCAGGAAGCCGGTGACGGTCTCCCGGTCGCCGGTCAGCGCCGCGACCACCTTGGCGTGCACGGCGAGCAGGAGCGCAGCATCGACCGGCCGCACGTCGCCGGCGTCGCCGGCGGCTGCGCCGGCGGCGGGAGAGACCCCGTCCAGCTCCGCCCAGATCTCGCCCGTACCGGTGGAGCCCGGCTCGGCGGCCCAGCTCGGCAGGGGGGTGAATCCCCCGGCGCGGGTGACATGACGCCAGTACTCCCGGCCCGCCACACCGCCGACTTCGTCCGCCCCGTTCACCACGAGTGTCGCCTCCATCGGGAATATCAGCTCATTCACGTGGGCCGAATCCCGGCTCCACCTCTACGCAAACGACAATATGGAGCCGCCTTATCGACGGAATATCAGTCCTGTTCCGGCGAATGGGCGCACAAAAGCCCGGAGGCGACGGCCGGTTGAACGGGCCGTCGCCTCCGGGCGGGGGCTGTCAATTCACAGACGCGTCGAGAGCATCCGGCCGATTTCGGCGGCCGCTGCGGGCGAGACCAGCGCCTCGTGCGTGGCGGCGACCTCGAACCGCTCGATCACCCCGGACAGATGGGGCTCCCAGGCACTCTGGTCCGCCCACTCGCGCACGTTCTCGGTGGCGGCCACCAGCAGCAGGTCGCCCTTGAACAGCGGGGGCTGGGCGGGCGAGACGAGCCGTACGTTGTTCACCAGCACGTCGAGCACCATGCCCCGCTGCTCCTCGTCCAGGTGACGCAGCTCGCTGTCGCTGAGGCCCATGTAGCCGACGACCCGGGCGTGGACCCCCGCGCGCTCGCCCGGCACGTCCTCCGGGTCGTCGCCGTGGAGCCGCGCGTACGCCTGGAACAGGTCGCGCAGCACCTGGTCCGTGGGCAGTTCGTGGCGCCGGTGCTCCTCCACCGGGAAGGCGTCCAGGAGCACCACGTGCTCGACCTCCTCACCGCGCTGCTGCAGCTCGGCGGCGAGCAGGTGCGCGAGGGTGCCGCCGAGGGACCAGCCGAGCAGCCGGTAAGGGCCGTGCGGCTGCACGGTGCGCATCTGTTCGACGTAGCCGTCGAGCATCTCGTCCAGCGTGGCCGCCATCGGCCCGGCGCCGTCGAGGCCGGCCGACTGGAGCCCGTACACGGGCTGTTCGGGGTCGAGGGTGCGCAGCAGGCTGGAGTACGACCAGCTGAGCCCGCCCACGGGGTGCACGCAGAACAGCGGGGGACGCGAACCGGTGGTGCGCAGCGGCAGCAGCGGCGCGAAGCCACCGCCCTCACCGCCGTCCTCACCGTCGATGCGCCGCAGCAGCAGCGCGGGCGTGGGCGCCTCGAAGATCTCGCGCACGGTCGGCTCGGCACCGAGCACCTGCCCGATCAGCCCGGCGAGCTTGGAGGCGAGCAGGGAGTGGCCGCCGCGGTCGAAGAAGTTGTCGTCCATGCCGACCGTCTCCGCACCGAGGACCTCGGCGAAGAGACGGCACACCACGTCCTCGCGCGCGGTGCGCGGGGCGCGGCCGGCGCCGCCGGCCTCCTCCACCGGGGCGGGCAGGGCGCGTTCGTCCAGCTTCCCGTTGGGGGTGAGCGGCAGCACGTCGAGCACGACGCCGGCGGACGGCACCATGTACTCGGGGAGCCGGCCGTGGAGCGCGCCGAGCACCTCGGCGACGTCGACCCCGTCGGGCCCGGGCACCAGGTAGGCGACCAGACGCGGGGAGCCCGGCTGGTCCTCCCGTACGACGACGGCGGCCCGCGCGACCCCGGGGCCGTCGAGGAGGGCGGCCTCGATCTCGCCGCGCTCGATGCGGAAGCCGCGCAGCTTGATCTGCCCGTCGGTGCGGCCGACGAAGTCGAGCCGGCCGTCACGGGTGCGCCGTACCAGGTCGCCGGTGCGGTACATGCGGCTGCCCGCCGGGCCGCAGGGGTCGGCGACGAAGCGGCCCGCGGTGAGCACCGACCGGTGCAGGTAGCCCCGGGCGACGCCGGGCCCGGCGATGTAGAGCTCGCCTAGGGCGCCTGCCGGCATCGGGCGCAGCGCCCGGTCCAGGACGTACGTCCGCATGCCCGGGACGGGGCGGCCGATCGAGCGGGCCGAGGCGGGGTCCTCGGGATCCTGGAGGCCGTAGGTCACCTCCACGGTGGCCTCGGTGGGGCCGTAGGCGTTGATCATGCGGCGGCCGGGCGCCCACCGGGCCACCAGCTGCGGGGTGCAGGCCTCACCGCCGGACATCAGCGTGTGCAGGGCGGGCAGATCGGTCTCCGGCAGCCCGGCGAGCACCGCGGGCGGCAGGTGGACGTGGCTGATGCTCCGGTCGGCGAGGAAGGCGGCGAGTTCGGCGCCCACGTACCGCTGTTCGGGGATGACCAGGCATGCCCCGGTGAGCAGCGCCATGCACATCTCGGCGACGGAGACGTCGAAGCTGGGCGACACGAACTGGAGGATGCGGCCGCCCTCGCCGGCCCCGTGGTCCGTGTGGCTGCTCGCGCCGAGCGCGGCGAGCCCGGCGTGGCTGACCACGACGCCCTTGGGGCGGCCGGTGGACCCGGAGGTGTAGATCACGTACGCGGGGTGGTCGGGCCGCAGCGCGGTCCGCGGCGGCGCCACGGCGCCGACGGGGCGGACCCGCTCCTCGTCCATGAGCACGGTGGGCGCGGCGGTGGCGGGCAGCCGTCCGGACAGGTCCGCCGTGGTGAGCACGGCCTGCGGCCGGGTGTCTTCGAGCATCAGGGTGAGCCGCTGGGCCGGGTAGTCGGGGTCGAGCGGCACATAGGCGGCGCCCGACTTGACGACCGCGAGGACCGCGACGGCCAGTTCGACCGAGGCGGGCAGGGCGATGCCGACGTAGCGCTCGGGCCCCGCGCCCAGCGCGACGAGCCGGTGCGCCAGCTCATTGGCCCGTGCGTCGAGTTCGGCGTAGCTGAGGACCGTGCCGCCGCATTCGACGGCCGGCGCGTCGGGGGTCTTCGCGGCCTGCCGGCCGAACAGCGCCGGCAGGGTGTCGGGTTCGACGACGGCCGCGCTGCCGTGCCATTCGGTACGCAGCTGCCGGTCCTCCGCCTCGGAGAGCAGGGCGAGGGCGCTGAGCGCCCGGGCCGGGTCCTCGGCGGCGGAGGTGAGCAGCCGGGCCAACCGGTCGGCGAGGGCCTGGGCGGTTTCCGGGTCGAAGAGCGCCGAGGCGTACTCGACGATGCCGCGCAGCCCGTCCGCGGTCCCGTCGGCCGTCCGGGTCTCGGCGATGCTGAAGGACAGGTCACAGCGTGCGGTGCCGGTGCCGACGCCCTCGAACCGAACGGTCAGACCGGGCAGTTCCATGGCGGGCCCGGCGTTGTTCTGGAAGGCCAGCATCACCTGGAAGAGCGGGTGGACGGCGGCGGAGCGCACCGGGTTGACCGCCTCCACGAGCCGCTCGAAGGGCAGCTCCTGGTGGGCGTAGGCGGCCAGGTCGGCCTCCCGGACCCGGCTGACCAGTTCGCGGAAGGTGGGGTCTCCCGAGGTGTCGGTGCGCAGCACGAGCGTGTTGACGAAGAAGCCGGCGAGCCCGTCGAGGGCCGGGGCGCCGCGGCCGGCGACGGCGGTGCCGAGCGGGATGTCGTCCCCGGCGCCCATCCGGCTGAGCAGGGCCGCGAGGCCGGCCTGGACCACCATGAACAGGGTGGATCCCGCGGACCGGGCCAGTTCGCCGAGCCGCCGGTGGGCGTCCGCGCCGAGGGCGAACTCCACGAAGTCGCCCCTGTGGTCGGCGGTGGCGGGCCGCGGCCGGTCGGCGGGCAGGTCGAGCTGGAGGGGAGCGCCCGCCAGGGCGGTGCGCCAGTAGTCGAGCTGGGTGGCGAGCAGGCTCTCGGGGTCGTTCTCCTCGCCGAGCAGCTCGCGCTGCCAGAGCGTGTAGTCCGCGTACTGCACGGGCAGCGCCTGCCACTCGGGGGCCACCCCGGCGTGCCGGGCGGTGTACGCCTCTGCCAGGTCCCCGAGGAGCGGGGCGACCGAGCCGCCGTCGGCGGCGATGTGGTGGACGAGCAGCAGCAGGAGGTGCTCGCGCTCGGAGAGCCGCAGCACGGTGACGCGCAGCGGGATCTCCTCCGTGAGGTCGAAGGCGTACCGGGCGGCCTCGGCGAGTACCTCGGGGGCGTGCTCGGCATCGGTGTCGACCACGTCGACCGAGGGCGCGACGCCCTCCAGGATCAGCTGGTACGGGTCGCCCGCGTCGTCGGGGAAGACCGTACGCAGGCTCTCGTGCCGCTCCACCAGGTCACCGAGGGCGGCGCTGAGGGCGAACAGGTCGAGGTCGCCGGTGAGCCGCAGCGGCATCGGCACGTTGTAGGCGGGGCTCGCGCCCTCCACCCGGTGCATGAACCACAGGCGCTGCTGGGCGAAGGAGAGCGGGATCCGCTCGGGGCGCCGGCCGGCCACCGGCTCGGGGCGGGCCGCTTCGCCGGCCGCCTGCCGGATGTGGTCCGCGAGCTGGACCGGCGTGGGCGCCTCGAAGAGGACGCGTACGGGCACGGTGACACCGAAGACGGCACGGACCCGTCCGAGCAGCTTCAGCGCGGACAGCGAGTGGCCGCCCTTGGCGAAGAAGCTGTCGTCGGGGGCGAAGGCGCGCTGGCCCAGGACCTCGGCGAACAGGCCGCACAGGATCTCCTGCTGCGGGGTGGTCCCGGTGGCCTGCCGCCGCGTGGCGGGAGCACCGGCAACGGCATCCGCGTCGGCGTCCGCATCCGCGTCGGCGGTGGCGGCGAACTCGGGCAGCAGGGCCCGCTCGTCGGCGGAGAGCGCGGGCAGCTCGCCCACCGTGATGCGGGACGGGTCGGCAGCCGCCTTCAGGAGCCGTACGACGTGGCCGAGCACGGCCTCGGCCGCGGCCGGTTCGTACAAGTCGGGCCGGTATTCGAGGCGCACCAGGAGCCGCCCGCCGGCGAGGCCCGCGATCAGCCGCAGCGGGTAGTGCGCGGCGTCCTTGCCGGTGACGCGACCGACCCGCACCCCGGCGTAGGACGGCGGGGCCTCGCCGCCGCCCGGGTAGTTCTCCACGGTCAGCACGGTGTCGAACAGGTCCCCGGAACCGACCAGCCGCTGGACATCGCCGAGACGCAGCTGCTGGTGGTCGAGGAGGAGCGCCTGCTCGTCCTGGAGCCTGCCGAGGGCCTCGGTGAGCGGGAGGTCCGCGTCGAGCCGGACCCGCACCGGGACGGTGTTGATGAACAGGCCGACCATGGTCTCGATGCCGGGGATCTCCGGCGGCCGCCCGGACACCACCGACCCGAAGACCACGTCCTCGAGGCCCGTCAGCTCCTTGAGGGTCAGCGCCCAGACGCCCTGCAGGAGGGTGTTCAGGGTCAGCCCGCCGGCCCGCGCGCCACCGACGACGGCGGCGGTGAGCTCCTCGGGCAGTTCGACGGTGTGGTACTCCGGCTGGACGGGCCCGCGCTCCGGGCCGGGGGCGACCAGGGTCGGCCCGGCGAGGCCGTCGAGCGCCCGCCGCCACGCCTGCTCGGAGACGTCCCGGTCCTGGCGGGCGAGCCAGGCGAGGTAGTTGCGGTAGGGGCTGACCGGCGGCAGGTTCGCCGGGTCGCCGTGATCGGCGTACAGCGCGAGCAGTTCGCGCTGGAGCACCGGTGCGGACCAGCCGTCCCACAGGATGTGGTGGTTGGTCAGTACGAGCGAGTGGCGCTGCTCTTCCAGGCGGACCAGCCGGAACCGCAGGGCGGGCGGGGCCGCCAGGTCGAAGCGGTGCGCCCGCTCCTCGTCGAGCACCACCTGCAGGGCGGTGTCGCGCTTCCCGGGCACCAGGTGCCCGAGGTCGGTCTCCTGCCAGGGCAGCGGGACCTCGCGGTGCACCACCTGGATCGGCTGGCCGTTGGCCCGCTGCCGGAATCCGGCCCGCAGGTTGGCGTGGCGCCGCAGCAGGGCTTCGGCAGCCGTGCGCAGGCGGGCGGCGTCCAGCGGTCCGGTCAGCTCCAGGACCATCTGGGTGGTGTAGACGTCCGCGTCGGCCGGACCGGATTGCGGTTCCTCGGCCAGGGCGTGGAAGAGGAGGCCTTCCTGCAGCGGCGAGAGCGGCAGGACGTCCTCGAGGCCCGATGTCTTCATGCGATGTTCCTCAATTCGATTTCCAGGTCGTCGATTTCGTCCTGGCTCAGACTCACCAGGGAAAGGTCGGAGGGGGTGAAGCCACCCGCTCCGGGGTCCTGCACGCTCTCGGCGAGGGCGCGCAGCGCGTCGAACCAGCCGGCGGCCAGGGCACGTACCTCGTCCTCGCCGAACAGCTCGTGCGGCCAGGTCCATGTCGCCGTCAGCTCGGGCCCGTCGGGCAGGTCCCGGGTGACGGCGTTGACCTCCAGGGCGTGCCCGACCGGCATGCCCGGGTCGCGGGGCGCCGGGGACGGCACTCCGGAGACGGCCGCCCAGTCCCCGGCGGAGGCGAACGCGCCCGGTTCACCGGCGGATCGCGCCGCGGGGAAGCGGCCCAGGTAGTTGAAGCCGATCTGCGGGGCGGGCCGGCCGGACAGGGCGGCCGCCGACTCCTCGTCGAGGTGGCGCAGCATGCCGTGCCCGATGCCGTGGTCGGGCAGGGCCCGCAGCTGTTCCTTCACGCGCTTCAGGGCGCTCGCGAGCGGTACGTCGCCCGGCTCGACCCGCACCGGATACAGCGAGGTGAACCAGCCGACCGTACGGGAGAGGTCGACCCCCTCGGCGATCTCCTCGCGGCCGTGTCCCTCCAGGTCCAGCAGGAGGGCCGGGGCGTCCACGCCGCGCGCCCGCCGGTGGTCGCGCACCGCGAGGGCGAGGCCCGTGAGCAGGGCGTCGTTCACCCCGCCGTGGACGGACGCCGGCACGGTGGTGAGCAGCGGGGCCGTGACCTCCGCGGGCAGGGTCAGGGTGATCGAGCGCGTGGCGGCCTCGGTGTCCCGTGCCGGGTCGAGGGGGCGGGCCGCGAGCAGCGGGTCGGGGGTGGCCATGACGGACTTCCAGAGCGGAAGTTCGCCGCGCCGCCCGGCTGCCGCCGAGGCCAGCGTCCGCGCCCAGCGACGGAAGGACGCCGGTACGGGGGCGAGTTCCTCGCCGTGCCAGGCAGCGGCCAGGTCGGGCAGCAGGATGCGCCAGGACACGCCGTCCACCGCGAGGTGGTGCGCGAGGACCAGGAGCAGTCCCGGGCGGGCGGCGCCCCGGTCGAACCAGACGAAGCGGATCACCGTGCCCTGCTCCGGGTCGAGCAGCAGCCGGGCCGCCTCCCCTTCCGAGGCCGCCACGGCGGCGAGCTCCCGGTCGTCGAGCCCGCTCGCGTCGACACGGTGCAGCAGGTCCGCCGCCCGCACCTCGCCGGGCTGCCTGATGTCGAGGCGCCAGCCGTCGCCGTCCTGCCGGGCCCGCAGCCGCAGCGCGTCGTGCCGGGTGAGCAGGGCCTGTACGGCATCGGTGAGCCGCGGCCCGTCGGCGCCCGCCGGCACCTGGACGGTCATCGACTGGTTGAACCCGGTCCAGGTACCGCCGAGCTCCCGCAACCAGTGCATGATCGGCGTGGCGACGACCTCGCCGCTGCCCTGGTCCTCGGCGCTGTCGGCGGCCTCCTGGGGGGCGGCCTGGGCGATCAGCACGAGCTGGGCGACCGACTGGTGCCCGAAGACGTCGCGGGCGGAGAACACCAGGCCCGCCCGTCGGGCCCGGCTGACGAGCTGGATGGCGAGGATGCTGTCGCCGCCGAGGGCGAAGAAGTTGGCCTCGGGGTCGACCTGGTCCAGGCCGAGGACGTCACCGAACAGGCCGCACAGGATCTCCTCCTGCGCGCTGCGCGGAGCCCGGCCGCCGCCCGCAGCACCGGCGAACACCGGTGCGGGCAGGGCCTTGTGGTCCAGCTTGCCGTTCGGCGTCAGCGGCAGCGCCTCCAGCCGTACGAACGCCGAGGGCACCATGTACTCCGGCAGCCGCTCGGCCACCCCGGCGCGCAGCGCTTCCGTCCCGGCGTCGCCGACCACGTAGGCCACGACCCGCTTGTCGCCCGGCCGGTCCTCGCGGACGACCACGGCCGCCTGCACGACACCCGGCTGAACGCCCAGGACCGCCTCGATCTCACCCAGTTCGATGCGGAAGCCCCGCACCTTCACCTGGTCGTCGGCCCGGCCCACGAACTCCAGCTGGCCATCGGCCCGCCACCGCACCACGTCGCCCGTGCGGTACATGCGCCCGCCCGGGGCACCGAACGGACTGGCCACGAAACGCCCCGACGTCTGCGCGGCGCGCCCCAGGTAGCCACGCGCCAGGCCCGAGCCCTCCACGTACAGCTCGCCCGGCACACCGACCGGCACCGGCTGGAGCCGTCCGTCGAGGACGTGGACACGCGCGTTGACGATCGGGGTGCCGATGGGCGCGATGACGGCCCCCGAGAGCGGGCCGCTCATCGTGGCGCACACCGTGGTCTCGGTCGGACCGTAGGCGTTGATCATCCGGCGCCCCTGGGACCACTTGCCGACCATCGCGGGTGGGCACGCCTCACCCGCGACCACCAGCGTCATCCCGGCCGGCAGACCGTCCTGCGGCATCACGGCGAGGGCCGCCGGAGGCAGCGTCGCGTGCGTCACCTCATGCCGGGCCAGTACCCCGGCCAGCGGCTCACCCGGCATCAGCTCCTCGGCCGGCGCCAGCACCAGCCGGGCCCCCGACAGCAGCGCCATGAAGACCTCGGAGGCCGCGGCGTCGAAGCTCGGCGATGCGAACTGGAGCACCCGGCTGTCGGACACCACACCGAATCGCTCGATCTGGCCGGCGGCCAGCGAGGAGACGCCGGCGTGGGTGACGACGACGCCCTTGGGGCGGCCGGTGGAGCCGGAGGTGTAGATCACGTAGGCCGGCGAGCCCACCAGCAGCGGGGCCGTGCGCTCGGCGTCCGTCAGGTCAGCCGCGTCCAGCTCCCGGAGCCGGACCTGGTCGATGAGCACCAACGCGTCCGGGGCGCACGGCAGTTGACCGGCACACGCCTGACTCGTGAGGACGGCGACGGGGTCGGCGTCCTGCAGCATGTACGCGATCCGGTCGGCCGGATACTCCGGGTCCACCGGCACGTACGCGCCACCCGCCTTCATCACGGCGATCACCGAGACCAGCCACTCCAGCGACCTCGGCAGCGCCACCGCCACCCGCCGCTCCGGACCGACCCCGATCCCCACCAGATGACGGGCCAGCCGGTTCGCCCGGGCATTCAACTCGGCGTAGGAGAGCGCGATTTCCTCGAACTCCACCGCCACCGCGTCCGGCGAGCGCCGCACGCGCTCCTCGAACAGCCCGACGAAGGAACCCTCCGGCACCTCACGGGCCGTGTCGTTCCACTCCCCCAGCATCCGCGCCCGCTCACCCGGAGCCAGCACGTCCCACGCACCCACCGGACGGTCCGCATCCTTGGCCACCGCCTCCAGCAGCCGCACCAGACGCCCCACCAGCACCTCGACCGAACCACGGTCGAAGACATCCGTCGCATAGACGACGCTGCCGTCGATCCCGGCGACCTCGCCTTGTTCGGACCGCTGCTCGGTGAGGCTGAAGCCGAGGTCGAACTTGGCGGCGCCGACGTCGAGACCGGACACGTCGGTGGGCAGGTCGCCCAGTCGGACGGAGGCCCGCTCCTGCGCCTGAAGCGTGAGCATGACCTGGAAGAGGGGGTGGTGGGCGAGGGAGCGGACCGGGTTGACGACCTCGACCAGCCGCTCGAACGGCACCTCCTGGTGCGCGAAGGCCGCCAGGTCCGTCTCCCGTACCCGCTCCAGCAGTTCACGGAACGTGGGATCACCAGAGGTGTCGGTGCGCAGCACCAGCGTGTTCACGAAGAACCCGACCAGATCGTCCAGCGCCTCGTCCGAGCGCCCCGCCACGACCGTGCCGATCGGTACGTCCGTTCCCGCGCCGAGCCGGGTCAACAGCGCCGCGAGCGCCGCCTGAAGCACCATGAAGGTGGTGGTGCCGGTCGTGGCCGCGAGCGCGGAGAGCGACCGGTGGACGTCGGCGGGGACGTGGATGTCGACATCGTCGCCGGCGTGGGTGGCGACGGCCGGCCGGGACCGGTCCAGCGGCAGCTCGATCAGCTCCGGAAGACCCGCCAGCTCGTCCCGCCAGAACTGCGACTGCCGCGAGATCAGGCTCTCCGGGTCGTCCTCGGAGCCCAGCACCTCCTGCTGCCACAGCGCGTAGTCCGCGTACTGCACCTCCAGGTCGTCCCACTCGGGGGCCGATCCGCCGACCCGGGCCGCGTAGGCCTCGGACAGGTCCCGCAGCAGCGGGCCCGCCGACCAGCCGTCCGCCACGATGTGATGCAGGACCAGCAGCAGCACGTCCCCGGCACCGTCGACCTGGAACAGCGTCGGCCGGAACGGCAGTTCCGCGTCCAGCACGAACGCGTACCGCGCGGCCTCACCGAGCGCCGCCTCCAGACCGTCGGCCGGAACCTCCACCACGTCGAGCAGCCCGGACACCTGTTCAACCGGCACGATCTGCTGCCGCGGCACACCGTCCATGGCCGGGAACACCGTCCGCAGGCTCTCGTGCCGGCCCACCACATCGCCCAGCGCCGACCGGGCCGCCTCTACATCCACCTTTCCGTCCAGCCGCAACGCCAACGGCACGTTGTACGTCGAACCGCTGCCGTCGACCTGGTCGAGCACCCACAGCCTGCGCTGGGCGAAGGACAGCGGTACCACTTCGGGCCGCTGCCGCGCCGACGGGGCCGTACGGGCGCGGGCCGCGCCGTCCAGGCGCTGGGCCAGGGCCCCGACCGAGGGGGCCTCGAACAGCGTGCGGACGGGGAGTTCGACTCCGAAGACCGAGCGGATGCGGCTGATCAGCCGGGTCGCGAGCAGCGAATGCCCGCCCATCTCGAAGAAGTTGGCCTCCGGGTCGACCTGATCCAGGCCGAGGACCTCACCGAACAAGCCACACAGGATCTCCTCCTGCGCAGTGCGCGGAGCCCGGCCACCCGTCGGCGCGAACACCGGCGCCGGCAGCGCCTTGTGGTCCAGCTTCCCGTTCGGCGTCAGCGGCAACGCCTCCAACCGCACGAACGCCGACGGCACCATGTACTCCGGCAGCCGCTCCGCCACCGCCGCACGAAGCACCTCCGCCACCACGTCACCCACCAGGTAGGCCACGATCCGCTTGTCACCCGGCCGGTCCTCACGGACCACCACCGTCACCTGCGCCACACCGGGCTGCGCCGCGAGCGCGGACTCGATCTCACCCAGCTCGATGCGGAAACCCCGCACCTTCACCTGGTCGTCGGCCCGGCCCACGAACTCCAGCTGGCCGTCCGTGGTCCACCGCACCACGTCACCGGTCCGGTACATGCGCCCGCCCGGAGTGCCGAACGGGCCGGCCACGAAACGCCCCGACGTCTGCGCGGCGCGCCCCAGATAGCCCCGCGCCAGACCGGCTCCCTCCACATACAGCTCACCGGGAACGCCCGCGGGCACCGGCTGCAGGGCCGCGTCCAGCACGTACACCTGGAAGTTGGTGAGGGGGGTGCCGATGGGCGGGGTCACGGCCCCCGAGAGCGGGCCGCTCATCGTGGCGCACACCGTGGTCTCGGTCGGACCGTAGGCGTTGATCATCCGGCGCCCCTGGGACCACTTGCCGACCATCGCGGGTGGGCACGCCTCACCCGCGACCACCAGCGTCATCCCGGCCGGCAGACCGTCCTGCGGCATCACGGCGAGGGCCGCCGGAGGCAGCGTCGCGTGCGTCACCTCATGCCGGGCCAGTACCCCGGCCAGCGGCTCACCCGGCATCAGCTCCTCGGCCGGCGCCAGCACCAGCCGGGCCCCCGACAGCAGCGCCATGACCACTTCCCAGGCCGCCGCATCGAAGCTCGGCGAGGCGAACTGGAGCACCCGGCTGTCCGCGGTGATCCGGAAGGACTGGATCTGGGAGTGGGAGAGGCTCGCGACGCCGGCGTGGGTGACGACGACGCCCTTGGGGCGGCCGGTGGAACCGGAGGTGTAGATCACCCACGCCGGCGAGCCCACCAGCAGCGGGGCCGTGCGCTCGGCGTCCGTCAGGTCAGCGGCTGCGTACGCGTCGAGGGCCAGATCCTCGATCAGGGTCGGGCGGACACCGTCCGGCAGCACGTCGGCGGTATCGGCGCGGGTGAGGACGGCGACGGGGTCGGCGTCCTGCAGCATGTACGCGATCCGGTCGGCCGGATACTCCGGGTCCACCGGCACGTACGCGCCACCCGCCTTCATCACGGCGATCACCGAGACCAGCCACTCCAGCGACCTCGGCAGCGCCACCGCCACCCGCCGCTCCGGACCGACCTCGATCCCCACCAGATGACGGGCCAGCCGGTTCGCCCGGGCATTCAACTCGCCGTAGGTGAGGGAGAGTTCACCGAATTCCACCGCCACCGCTCCGGGGGCGGACCGCACGCGCTCCTCGAAGAGTTCGACGAAGGAGCCTTCCGGCACCTCACGGGCCGTGTCGTTCCACTCCCCCAGCATCCGCGCCCGCTCACCCGGAGCCAGCACGTCCCACGCACCCACCGGACGGTCCGCATCCTTGGCCACCGCCTCCAGCAGCCGCACCAGACGCCCCACCAGCACCTCGACCGAACCACGGTCGAAGACATCCGTCGCGTAGGTGAGCGCGCCACCCACCCCGGCGGGGGTGCCGTCGGCGGCGTACTGCTCGTGGACGGTGAAGGCGAGGTCGAACTTGGCCGTGCCGACGTTGAGGTCGTCCACGTGGCCGGTCAGGCTCCCCAGGGCCGGCTTGCCCTCCGCGTTGTTCTGGAGGACGAGCATGACCTGGAAGAGGGGGTGGTGGGCGAGCGAGCGGACCGGGTTGACGACCTCGACGAGCCGCTCGAAGGGCACGTCCTGGTGGGCGAAGGCCCCCAGGTCCGTCTCCCGCACCCGCTCCACCAGTTCACGGAACGTCGGGTTGCCCGAGGTGTTCGTGCGCAGGACCAGCGTGTTGACGAAGAACCCGACGAGGTCCTCCAGCGCCTCGTCCGAGCGTCCCGCCACGGCCGTGCCGATCGGTACGTCCGTTCCCGCGCCGAGCCGGGTCAGCAGCGCCGCGAGCGCCGCGTGGAACACCATGAACATGGTGCTGTTGGTACGGCGGGCGAGCTGGACCAGCGCCGCGTGGCTCCGGGCGTCCAGGTGCAGCGGGACGATGTCGCCGGTGTGGGTGGCGACGGCCGGCCGGGACCGGTCCAGCGGCAGCTCGATCAGCTCCGGAAGACCCGCCAGCTCGTCCCGCCAGAACTGCGACTGCCGGGAAATCAGGCTCTCCGGGTCGTCCTCGGAGCCCAGCACCTCCTGCTGCCACAGCGCGTAGTCCGCGTACTGCACCTCCAGGTCGTCCCACTCGGGGGCCGATCCGCCGACCCGGGCCGCGTAGGCCTCGGACAGGTCCCGCAGCAGCGGGCCCGCCGACCAGCCGTCCGCCACGATGTGATGCAGGACCAGCAGCAGCACGTCCCCGGCACCGTCGACCTGGAACAGCGTCGGCCGGAACGGCAGTTCCGCGTCCAGCACGAACGCGTACCGCGCGGCCTCACCGAGCGCCGCCTCCAGACCGTCGGCCGGAACCTCCACCACGTCGAGCAGCCCGGACGCCTTCTCCGCCGGCACGATCTGTTGCCGCGGCACACCGTCCGCGGCCGGGAACAGCGTCCGCAGGCTCTCGTGCCGGCCCACCACGTCATCGAGCGCCGACCGGGCCGCCTCCGCGTCGACCTTTCCGTCCAGCCGCAACGCCAACGGCACGTTGTACGTCGGGCTCGGGCCTTCCAGGCGGTACAGGAACCACAGGCGCCGCTGTGCGTAAGAGAGCGGGATCATGACGTCTCCTTGGACCTTTTCATCGGCCGCAGCTTGGGCCGGGCTTTCTCGGCTCCCGCGAGGCGGCCCACGAGGGTCTCCACGGTCGGGTTCTCGAACAGAGTGCGAATCTCGGTCTCGGCGTCGAAGACCGAGCGGATGCGGCTGATCAGCCGGGTCGCGAGCAGCGAATGCCCGCCCATCTCGAAGAAGTTGGCCTCCGGGTCGACCTGATCCAGGCCGAGGACCTCACCGAACAAGCCACACAGGATCTCCTCCTGCGCGGTCCGCGGAGCCCGGCCACCCGTCGGCGCGAACACCGGCGCCGGCAGCGCCTTGTGGTCCAGCTTCCCGTTCGGCGTCAGCGGCAACGCCTCCAACCGCACGAACGCCGACGGCACCATGTACTCCGGCAGCCGCTCGGCCACCGCCGCACGAAGCACCTCCGCCACCACGTCACCCACCAGGTAGGCCACGATCCGCTTGTCACCCGGCCGGTCCTCACGGACCACCACCGTCACCTGCGCCACACCGGGCTGCGCCGCGAGCGCGGACTCGATCTCACCCAGCTCGATGCGGAAACCCCGCACCTTCACCTGGTCGTCGGCCCGGCCCACGAACTCCAGCTGGCCGTCCGTGGTCCACCGCACCACGTCACCCGTGCGGTACATGCGCCCGCCCGGAGTGCCGAACGGGCCGGCCACGAAACGCCCCGCGGTCTGCGCGGCGCGCCCCAGGTAGCCGCGCGCCAGACCGTCGCCGCCGATGTACAGCTCGCCCGGCACGCCGACCGGCACCGGCTGGAGCCGCTCGTCGAGGACGTACGCGGTGGTGTTGTCCATGGGTCCGCCGATGGGCGGGATCCCCCGGTAGTCGTAGGGGCGTCGGACCAGGTGCCGGGTGGCGTACGTGGTGGACTCGGTGGGCCCGTACACGTGCACGACCTGGGTACCGGGGCAGTGGTCGACGGCGTGGCGCATGGCCGTGAGCGAGCCGGCCTCGCCGCCGGTCCACACCTCGCGCAGCCCGGCGAGCGGGTTGCCCGGCTCCTCGGCGAGCAGGTTGAACAGGGCCGTGGTGAGGAAGACCGCCGTCAGGCCCTCGCCGGTGAGCAGCCTCTTCATCACGTCGATGTCCACGTCACCGGGGGGTGCGATGACCACCTCGCCGCCCGCGAGCAGTGGCGCCCACAGTTCGTACGTCGAGGCGTCGAAGGCGAGCGGCGAGTGCAGCAGCACGCGCTGGTGGGCGCCGTTCCTGAAGGAGCGGTCGTGGGCGAGCGCGGCGATGTTCTCGTGGGTGACCGCGACGCCCTTGGGGGTGCCGGTGGAGCCCGAGGTGAACATGGCGTAGGCGAGCTGCCCCGGGTGGACCGGAACGCCCGGGTCGTGGTCGGGGTGTCCGTCGGCCGTGGGCTCCAGGATCCGTGCGCCCGGCGGGAGTTCCAGCCCGGCCCGGTCCGTGACGACCATCGTGATGGCGGCCTCGTCGAGGATGATGCGGAGCCGGGAGGCCGGGTAGCGCACGTCCAGGGGGACGTACATGCCGCCCGCCTTGAGGATGCCCAGGATCGCGACGACCGCGTCGAAGGAGCGCTCCAGGAAGAGCGCCACCCGCGATTCGGGGCCCACGCCCTCGGCGACGAGCCGATGGGCGAAGCGGTTGGCGCGGCGGTCGAGCTCGGCGTACGAGAGCGTCTCGGACCCGAGCCGCAGGGCGGGGGCGTCGGGGATGCGGGCGGCCTGCGCGGCGAAGAGCCGGGGCAGGGAGCCGGCCGGGACGGGCCGAGCGGTGTCGTTCCAGGTGTCCAGCAGGGTGCGGCGCTCTTCGTCGGTGACGACGGGGAGGGCTCCGACCGGCTGGTCGGGGTCGGCGGCGGCCGCTTCGAGGACGCGCACGAGACGCTCGGCGACCGCCGAGGCGGTGGCACGGTCGAAGAGGTCGGTGGCGAAACCGAGGTTGCCGCCGACGCCGTCCGGGTCCTCCTGGATGGACAGGACCAGGTCGAACTTGGCGATGCCCGCGCTCAGGTCCTCGATGCGTCCGGTGACTCCGGGCAGCGCCAGGTTTCCGCCCGCTTCGTCCTGCTGGACGAGCATGACCTGGAAGAGGGGGTGGTGGGCGAGCGAGCGGACCGGGTTGACGACCTCGACGAGCCGCTCGAAGGGCACGTCCTGGTGGGCGAAGGCCGCCAGGTCCGTCTCCCGTACCCGCTCCAGCAGTTCACGGAAGGTCGGGTTGCCGGAGGTGTCGGTGCGCAGCACCAGCGTGTTGACGAAGAACCCGACCAGATCGTCCAGTGCCTCGTCCGAGCGTCCGGCCACGGCCGTGCCGATCGGTACGTCGGTGCCCGCGCCGAGCCGGGTCAGCAGCGCCGCGAGCGCCGCGTGGAACACCATGAACACGGTGGTGCCGGTGGTGCGGGCGAGGGACTTCAGCGCCCGGTGGTCGTCGGCGCCGATCCGGAAGGGGATCAGCTCGCCCTGGTGCGAGGCGACGGCGGGGCGCGGGCGGTCCAGCGGCAGCTCGATCAGTTCGGGCAGTCCCGCCAGGCGGCCGGTCCAGTAGTCGATCTGCCGGGCGAGCGGGCTCTGCGGGTCGTCCTCGGAGCCCAGCACCTCCTGCTGCCACAGCGCGTAGTCCGCGTACTGCACGGTGAGCGCGGCCCATCGGGGGGCGTGCCCGTCGCGCCGGGCCGCGTAGGCCTCGGACAGGTCCCGCAGCAGCGGGCCGGTGGACCAGCCGTCGGCGGCCGCGTGGTGGATCAGGAGCAGGAGGGCGTGCCGGTTCGGCGCGTGCCGGAACACGGTGGCCCGCAGCGGCAGTTCGGCGTCCAGGCTGAACGCGTACCGGGCCGCCTCGCCGAGCGCCGCCTCCAGCTCCTCGGGCGTGACCTCCTCGACGTGCAGGTCCGCGGCCGCCCGGCCGGCCGGCACGATGTCCTGCCGGGGTACGCCGTTCTCCTCGGGGAGCAGGGTGCGCAGGCTCTCGTGCCGGGCCACCACGTCACCGAGCGCGGCGCGCAGTGCCGTCGTGTCCAGCGGGCCTTCCAGTCGCAGCACGAGCGGTACGTTGTACGTCGCGCTCGGCCCTTCCAGCCGGTTGAGGAACCACAGGCGGCGCTGGGCCGCGGAGAGCGGAAGGCGCTCCGGGCGCGGCTGGGGCGCCAGCGGGACCTGGGCCTGGGCGGCGGTGTCGAGACGGGCCGCCATCTCGCGCACGCTGGGGGCCTCGAAGAGGGTGCGCAGGGAGACCTCGGCGGCGAAGACCGACCGGATGCGGCCGATCAGCCGGGTCGCGAGCAGCGAATGCCCGCCCAGGTCGAAGAAGTTGGCGTCCACGGCGACCTCGTCGACACCGATGACCTCGGCGAAGAGTCCGCACAGGATCTCCTCGCGGGCCGTGCGCGACGAGGGTCCGCCGGCTGCGGCGGCCCGCTCCACGGGTTCCGGCAGGGCGGCACGGTCCAGCTTGCCGTTCGCGGTGGCGGGGAACTCGTCGAGCAGGACGACGGTCGCCGGGACCATGTACTCGGGCAGCCGCTCGGCCGCCCAGGTGCGCAGGTCGTCCGGGGCGAGCGCGGGGCCCGCGGGGACGGCGTAGGCGATGATGCGCTTGTCCCCGGGCCGGTCCTCGCGGACCACGACGGCGGCCTGCAGGACGTCGGAGTGGGCGCCGAGCACGGACTCGATCTCGCTGAGCTCGATGCGGAAGCCGCGCACCTTGACCTGGTCGTCGACCCGGCTGATGAACTCCAGCAGCCCCGCGCGGTTCCAGCGCGCCAGGTCGCCGGAGCGGTACATGCGGGCGCCGGACGGGCCGTACGGGTCGGCGACGAAGCGGGCGGAGGTGAGTTCCGGGCGGTCGTGGTAGCCGCGGGTGACCAGGTCGCCCGCGATGTAGAGCTCGCCCGCCACCCCGGCCGGCACCGGGCGCAGCCGGGCGTCGAGGACGTACATCCGGGTGTTCCAGACCGGGCGGCCGATGGTGACCACTCCGGTGGGGACCGGCTCGCCGGGGGCGATGCGGAACTCGGTGCAGCCGACGGTCGTCTCGGTGGGCCCGTACTCGTTGATCACGGTCGCTTCGGGGTTGCGGGCCCGCCACTGGTCGAGCACCTCGCCCATCAGCGACTCGCCGCCCAGGACGAGCTGGCGGGACGGGGAGAAACCGCCGTCCAGCTCGATGAGGAGGGGAAGGTGGCTCGGGGTCGCCTTCACGAAGGAGGGCTGCCGGCGCGGGGCCTCGGCGGCGGCTCGCCCGTCGAGTTCGACCAGCTGGACCGTGCCGCCCGCGGTGAGCGGGGCGAACAGACCGGTGACCGTCAGGTCGAAGGAGACCGGCGAGTGGACCATCGCCCGCCCGCTCACGCTGTCGTACGCGTCCCGGGCCCAGGCCAGGTAGGCGTTCAGGGAGCGGTGCTCGACGACCACGCCCTTGGGGCGGCCGGTGGAGCCGGAGGTGAAGATGACGTAGGCGGGGTGGGCGGGGGTGAGCGGGACCGTGCGCTCGGCGTCGGTGACGTCCGCGGCGGAGGTCGCCCGCAGGTCCGCCTGGGTACCGGCGGCGTCCAGGACCAGCTGCGGAAGCCCGGCGGACACCCGGTCGGCGGTGGAGCGGGTCGTGACGGCGGCGACGGGCTTGATGTCGTCGAGCACGAAGGCGATCCGGTCGGCCGGGTGGGACAGGTCCAGCGGCAGGTAGGCGGCGCCCGCCTTGGCGATGCCGAGCAGCGCGGCCACCAGGTCGGTGGAGCGGTCGAGGGCGACCGCCACGTAGGTCTCCGGACCGGCGCCGAGGGCGATCAGACGGCGGGCGATCCGGTTGGCTCGCTCGCCCAGTTCCCGGTAGGTCAGGCCGACTCCGGCGTGCTCGACGGCCAGTGCGCCCGGAGTGCGCAGCGCCTGCCGCTCGAACAGTTCGGGGAGGGTGGCCCCGGCGACCGGGTGCGCGGTGTCGTTCCACTCCACCAGGGTCCGGTTCCGCTCCTCCTCGTCCATGATCTCCAGGTCGCCGATGGGCAGCCCCGGTTCGGCGGCGGCCGCGTCGAGGAGACGGATCAGCCTGGCCGCGAGGAGCTCGGCGCTCTCGAGGTCGAAGAGGTCGGCGGCGTACTCCAGGGTGCCGAGGAGGGCACTCGCGCCGCCGGCCCCGGCGTCGAGGCCGGCGTCCGCCGCGTCGGAGAGGTCTTCCTCCTCGAACAGGAACGACAGGTCGACCTTGGCGGCGCGGCGGTCGACGGTGTCGAGGGCGACATCGAGACCGGGCAGTGCGAAGCGGGTCCGCTCGGCGCCCTGGAAGGTCAGCATGGTCTGGAACAGCGGGTGGTAGGCGAGCGACCGGGCCGGGTTGAGGTGCTCCACCAGCCGGTCGAGCGGCAGGTCCTGGTGGGCGAAGTCGGCGAGGTCGCCCTCGCGAACCCGGCCCAGCAGCTCCAGGAAGGTGGGGGCGCCCGAGGTGTCGGTCCGCAGGCACACCGTGTTGGTGAAGCATCCGATCAGGCCGTCGAGGAGCTCGTCGGAGCGGCCCGCGGTGGCGGTGCCGATCGGGATGTCGGTGCCGGCTCCGAGCCGGGTGAGCAGCGCGGCGAGACCCGCCTGGACCGTCATGAACACGGTCGTGCCGGTGCGCTGGGCGAGCAGGGCGAGCCGTTGGTGCAGCTCGGCCGGCGCGGTGAACCGGACCCGGCCGCCGCGACCGGACGCCACGGCGGGGCGGGGCCGGTCGGTGGGCAGCTCCAGGACGTCGGGCAGACCGGCCAGACGGTCCTCCCAGTGGGCGAGGTCGTCCTCGGGGCGCTCGACGGCCTGGCGCCACAGGGTGAAGTCGGCGTACTGGACGGGGAGCGCGGCCCAGTCGGGGGCCTGACCCGCGAGCCGGGCCGTGTAGGCCGCGGACAGGTCCTGGGCGAGCGGGCCGAAGGAGGCACCGTCGGCGGCGATGTGGTGGACCAGGACGAGCAGGGTGTGCCGCTCGGGTCCGGTGGCCAGCAGCACGGTCCGCAGCGGGGGCTCGGCCGCCAGGTCGAACCGGTGGCGGGCCTGGCGGGTGAGCTCGCCGGGCAGCCCGCCCTCGGTGGTGTCCACCCGGTGCAGCGTGGGGTGCGCGCTGTCGAGGACCAGCTGGAAGGGCTCGCCTCCGTGCCGGCGGTAGACGGTGCGCAGCACCTCGTGCCGGTCGGTGAGGTCGCCCAGGGCGGCCGCGAGCGCCGACGGATCGAGCCGGCCGGTCAGCCGGAGGGTGAGGGCGATGTTGTACGAGGTGTCGTCGGAGTCCAGTTGCTGGACGAACCAGAGCCTGCGCTGGGCGCTGGACAGCGGCAGCCGCTCCGGCCGGACGGCGGGGGCGAGCTCCGCCGTGCCGCCGTCGGCGCCGTCCAGGCCGCGGGCGAGCCGGGCGGGGGTGGGCGCGTCGAAGACGGCGCTGACCGGGAGGGCCACGCCGAAGACCCGGCGCACCCGGTTGACGAGGCGGTTCGCCTTCAGCGAGTGGCCGCCGAGGACGAAGAAGTCGTCGTCCGGGCCGATCTGCGCTGCGCCGAGCACCTCGGCGAACAGGCCGCACAGGATCTCCTCGCGCGCGGTGCGCGGGACCCGGCGGTCGGTGGCGGCGGCCCGGGGCGCGGCGAGCGCGGCCCGGTCGACCTTGCCGTTGGGGGTGAGCGGCAGTGCGGCGTGCACGGCGACGTGGGCGGGCGCCGCGTACTCGGGCAGCCGGTCGGCCGCAAAGCGCCGTACCTCGTCCGCCTGTACGCCGTGCCCGGGCGCGGCCACCACGTGGGCGATCAGCGTGTCGCCCTGCACCGTGACGACGGCCTGCGCGACGCCGGGGGCGGCGAGCAGCGCGGCCTCGGTCTCGGCGGGCTCCACCCGGTGGCCGCGGATCTTGATCTGGTCGTCGCGGCGGCCGGTGAACTCCAGCGTGCCGTCGGGCAGCGGGCGCACCAGGTCGCCGGTGGCGTAGCTGCCGCCGAAGCCCTCGGGGGCGCCGTCGTCGGCGTAGCGGGCGAGGTACCGGGTGCGGACGAGGAGCTCGCCCGCTTCCACGGCCAGCTCGACCCCGTCGATGCCGGGTCCGAGCGGCACCCTGGCGCCGTGCCGTTCGGGGGCGGGCCGGGCGGGGTCGGCGGCGGTGTACACGGAGACCGCCTGCGGGGTCTCGGTGGTGCCGTAGAGGTTGAGGACGTGGGCCCGGGGGGCGCGCTCGGCCCAGGCGTCGACCGTGCGCCAGGTCAGCGCCTCGCCGCCGAAGCCGGCCAGCCGCAGGGAGGGCCAGCCGCCCTCGGGGGCGCTCTCGGCCAGCGCGTCGCCGAGGCCGGGGGTCAGGTGGGCGAGGGTGATCCGCTCGTCGGCGAGCCACTGGCCGATGGCCTGGGCCTCGCGGACGTCGGCGTCGGGGAAGACCACCGTGCCGCCGCTCCAGAGCGGCACGAACACATCGCGCAGCAGCGGGTCGTGGCCGAGCCCGGAGAGCACGGCGCCGCGCACCGTACGGTCGATGCCGTACGTGCCGACGTACCAGTCGATGAAGTGCTCGACCGGCTCCCAGCCGCCGACGATGCCGCGCGGCCGCCCGGTGGTGCCGGAGGTGAAGGCGATGTAGGCGGCGCGGCCGTCCGTACCGGCCGGAGCGAACCCGGCGTCGTCCTGCGCGGGTTCACCGGCGGACGTCGCCCCGATCACCGGCAGGTCCCCCGCGAGCCCGTCCGGGACGCCCTGCGGGTCGCAGGCGATCCACGCCGTGACCGCCGCCTGCTCGGCCTGGAGGCGCAGGCGGCCGGCCGGATGCGCGGCGTCGCACACCAGGAAGGCCGCGCCGCTGCGGGCGACCGCCACCAGCGCCAGGGCCAGGGCCGGCGTGCGCCGCGCGTGGATCGCGACCGTGTCACCGGCCCCGATCCCCGACGCCCGCAGCCGGGCCGCGAGCCCGGCGGTCATCCCCTGGAACTCCCGGTAGCTCCAGCGCACTTGCGCCCCCGACACCGCGATGCCGTCGGGGGTGGCGGCCGCGTGCTCCGCGAGCCGCCGCAGCAGACCCGTCCGCGCCGTGGTCGGCTCGGACGGATCCAGGTCTCGTATCGCCACACCTGACATCGATCCGACTCCTCAATTCGCAATCCACATGCGATGGACATTAAGAAGCCGCTCTTTCATGGCGTTATCGAGAGCCTTTCAGCCGACCGGGCGGCGCGGCAAACCATCTCGATAAGTCATCGATAAAAGAGCGTCCTAGCCTCTGCCTCGCCGCTGTTCCTGCGGACACCGAGAGGATCGATCCGATGACGATCACGACCCCTGCGATACGCGTAGAAGACCTGGCTAAGACATTCGGGGACACCCGCGCCGTGCGGGGTGTCTCCTTCGAGGTTCCCGAGGGCACCGTCCTGGGCCTCCTCGGCCCCAACGGCGCGGGCAAGACCACGACCATCCGGATGCTGTCCACCCTGGTCAAACCGGACTCGGGGCAGGCGCTCATCCACGGCTACGACGTGGCGCGCCAGTCCCGCGAGGTGCGCTGCCTGATCGGAATGACCGGGCAGTACGCCGCTGTCGACGAAGACATCTCAGGCTGGGAAAACCTCTACTTGATCGGCCGGCTGCTGAGCATGGGCCGCGCCAAGGCCCGTACGAGCGCCGATGAAATGCTGGAGCGATTCCGCCTCACCGAGGCCGGCGGACGGCCGGTGAAGGGCTATTCCGGCGGAATGCGGCGGCGCCTCGATCTCGCCGCCAGCCTCCTCGGCGACCCGAGGGTCCTTTTCCTCGACGAGCCCACCACGGGACTCGACCCGCGCAGCCGCAATGCCCTGTGGGACGAGGTGCGTTCCCTCGCCTCGAACGGCACCACCGTGCTGCTCACCACGCAGTACATGGAGGAGGCCGAGGCGCTCGCCGATGCGATCACCGTCATCGACCGCGGCGAGGTCATCGCCTCCGGCACCGCGCTGGAGCTGCGGGAGCGCATCGGCGGTCCGGTGCTCCACGTCACCCCGCAGGACCGCGCGGACCTCATCGAGGTCCGCCACGCCCTGGAGCAGGCCGGCCTCGGCCCGGTCGCCGTGGACGAGCGGGACGGGCTGGTCCGGCTGCCGCTGGACCACGAGGGCCGCCTGATCACCCAGGCTGTCCGGGTGCTCGGCTCCTGCGGCATTCCGATGGCCCGGCTCGACACCCAGGTGCCCAGCCTCGACGACGTCTTCCTCACGCTGACCGGCACTCCGCCGGACGCCGTGAGCGACGCCGCCCGGGACACGCCGGCCGGCGCCTCACCGCTCACCCCCAGGAGCACCGCCGGGCGCACCGGCGCCGAGACCACCAGGAGCGCCGCATGAGCTCGGCCGTCGCCGTAGGCGGCATTCACGCGGCGGGCCGGGCCGTCGGCCATACCCTGGCCATCACCCGGCGCAATCTGCGCAAGGTGCTGAGCAGCCCGGGCCAGATCCTGGACGCGACGCTGATGCCGGTCGTCTTCGCCCTGATCTTCGTCTACATCTTCGGCGGCGCGATCTCCGGCAGCGCCGCCGAATACCGCCAGTACGTGATGCCCGGCATCATGGCACTGACCACCACCATCGCCTCGCGCACCTCCGGCATCAGCCTCAACGTCGACTTCGGCAACGGCGTGATGGACCGGTTCCGCACCCTGCCGATGGCCCCGTCGGCGGTCCTCGCCGGCCGCATCCTCGCGGACGCCCTGCGGATGCTGGTCAGCCTGCTCGTGGTGTTCGCGTTCGCCCTGCTGATCGGCTTCCGGGTGCAGACGGGCCCGCTCCAGGCGGCCGCCGCGATCGCCCTGATCCTGCTGTACGGAATCGCACTGGCCTGGCTGCACGCCCTGATCGGGCTGACCGCCCGCACCATCGAGACGGTGCAGAGCGTGGGCATGCTGGCCATGGTGCCGCTCCAGTTCGGCAGTTCCATCTTCGTGGCGCCCGGCACGATGCCCGGCTGGCTCGGCTTCCTGGTCGCGCACAACCCGATGAGTTCGGTGGTGGACGCCTCCCGGGCGCTGCTGACCGGCACCCCCGCCGGCAACCACGTGATCGCCGCGCTCGCCTGGAGCCTCGGCATGATCGCTGTCCTCGCCCCGCTGGCCGCCCGCCAATTCCGCAGAAGGCGATAGAGCATGACGACCACCGCCCTGACCCCCCGTGCCCTCAGCGCCACCTGGCTGCGCACCCTGCACACCACGGCCCGCCCCCGGGTCCGCCTCGTCTGCTTCCCGCACGCGGGGGGAGCCGCCAGCTTCTTCCGCGACTGGCCCGGCCGGCTGTCACCGGACACCGAGGTGCTCGCGGTGCGCTACCCGGGCCGCGAGGACCGGATCGCCGACGACCCGGTCACCGACATGGCCGAACTCGCCGATGCGATCACCGCGGCGCTCGGCGAACTGCCCGCGCTCCCCACAGCGTTCTTCGGCCACAGCATGGGCGCCTCCGTGGCGTACGAGGTCGCCCTGCGGCTGCGGCGCTCGAAGGACGCCCCCCGGCTGCTCATGGTCTCCGGGCGGGCGGCCCCGCACCGGCTCCCCGTGTTCCGGTTCGCCGACGACGAGGCCCTGGTCGCCGACGTCCGCCGCCGCGGCGGGCCGCTGGCCCCGGCGCTCGAGCACCCCGATCTGCTCGACCTCGCCCTGCCCGCGATCCGTGCGGACTACCGGCTCCTGGAGGCCTACGCGACCGAGGCCGAGCTGAGCGAACTCGGCATCCCGGTCGCCGCGTTCTACGGCACCGCGGACCCCGACGTGTCCGTCGCGTCCGTCCTGGCCTGGGCCGACGCCAGTCCCGCCGACTTCTCCGCCCGGCCGTTCCCGGGCGACCACTTCTATCTCGTGCCGCACGCCGACGCCCTGGCCGGCGAGATCGACAAGCGACTCACGGCGCTGACCCGCACGAGCGCGTCCGAAGGGAAGAACTGACATGCCCGCACCGGCTCCCGTAGTCGAAGCCCGCAATCTGACCAAGCAGTACGGGGGCAAGACGGCCGTACGCGACCTGAGCTTCACCATCCCCTCCGGCAAGGTGACCGGCTTCCTCGGCCCCAACGGTGCCGGCAAGTCGACCACCATGCGTCTGCTGCTGGGCCTCGACCGGCCCGACAGCGGCAGCGCGACGATCGGCGGCCGCCCCTACGGCGAGCTGAAGAACCCGCTGCGCACCATCGGCGCCCTGCTGGAGGCGCGCGCGTTCCACAAGGGCCGCAGCGCCTACAACCACCTCCGCTTCCTCGCCCACACCCAGGGCCTGCCCGCCTCCCGGGCGGACGAGGTCCTCGAGCGGGTGGGCCTCACCGAGGTCCGCAAGGCCCGGGCCGGCGGCTTCTCGCTCGGCATGGCGCAGCGCCTGGGCATCGCGGCGGCGCTCCTCGGCGACCCGCAGATCCTCGTCCTCGACGAGCCGGTCAACGGCCTCGACCCCGAGGGCGTGCTGTGGATCCGCAATCTGATGAAGTCGCTGGCCGCGGAGGGACGTACGGTCTTCGTCTCCAGCCACCTGATGAACGAGATGGCGGTCACCGCGGACCACCTGATCGTGATCGGCCGGGGAACGCTGCTGGCCGACTGCCCGGTCGACGAGTTCATCGCCCGCAACTCGCGCACGGACTCCGTCCTGGTGCGCACCCCCGACGCGGTGCGGTTCACCGACGCCGTCGTCGCCGCGGGGGCGTCGGTCAGCGAGGCGGACCCGGGCCGGCTGACCGTGGTCGGCATCGACGCCCCCCGGATCGCCGAACTCGCGAGCGCCGAGCGGGTCGCCATCCACGAACTCACCCCGCAGCGCTCCTCCTTGGAGGAGGCGTTCATGCAGATGACGGGCGCCAGCGTCGAGTACGGCGGCCCCGCCCCGGAGGCGGACTCCGCCGCCTCGTCCCCCCTCACCCACAGGAGCGCGGCATGACCACCGCAGTAGCCCGTCCCCTTCAGTCCCGACCGGTCAAGTCGGTCGGCTTCATCAGCCTGCTGCGGGCCGAATGGGTCAAGATCACATCGGTCCGTTCCACGCTGCTGGCGCTGCTGCTGATGCTGGTGGCCTCGGTCGGCGCGGCGGTCGCGACGAGCGCCGTCACCGCCGCCGGATGGGACACCGCGTCACAGGCGAACCGTGACAAGGTCACGGCCGACCCGCTGGGCATCATCTTCAGCGCCTTCGGCGTCGGCGAGTTGATCATCTCGGTGCTCGGTGTTCTGGTCATCACCAGCGAGTACACCAGCGGCACCATCCGGGCCAGCGTCCTGGCCGTCCCCAGCCGCACACCGGTGCTCGTCGCCAAGGCGGCCGCCTTCGCCCTCGTGACCCTGGTGGCGGGCGAGATCACGGCGTTCGCCTCCTTCTTCGCCGGGTCCGCCCTCCTCCACGAGCACGCCCCGGTGGCCCTCGGCGACCCGGAGGTCCTGCGCGTGGTCGTGGGCAGCGGCCTGTTCCTCGCGGCGATGAGCCTGTTCGCCCTCGGCATCGGCGCGCTGGTGCGGCACACCGCGGGCGCGGTCGCCGGCGTCCTCGGCTTCCTGCTGGTGCTCGGGCCGATGGCGGGCAGCCTGCCCGGCGAGGCGGGCCGGCACGTCGCCGCCTACCTCCCGGCCAACGCGGGCCAGCAGATCATCTTCGCCCACCCCGGCGCGGACGCGCTGCTCACCCCCTGGCAGGGCCTGGGTGTCTGCACCCTGTGGGGCGTGGCCGTCATCGCGGTCGCGTCCGCCATGCTCAAGCGCCGCGACGTCTGACCCCCCGCGCCCCCGCGACTCCCCGTACCGGCCGTCCCCTGCGGCCGGTACGGGTTTTTGCGGTGAGCCCGATCCCGATCCCGAGCCCGGCGTGTAACGGCGAAGACGGCAGAGGCGGCAGGGACGGCGGAGAGCGGCAGGGAACGGCGAAGGGGCGGCATCCAGGATGCCGCCCCTTCTCGCCGTCCCTCTCGGGCTCACTGGTCGACCGAGTCCTCAAGGAGCCCCTGGATCGCACGTATCCGGCCGGAGACCTCCGTCAGTTCACCCCGCAGCACCTCCTGCTCCACGGCGATCCGCTCGACGGCGGCGTACCGGCGACGACTGTGTCCCGTGGAGAACCAGAACAGCGCCGCGACGACGAGCATCGTGCAGCTGAGCATGACAGCGGCCGCGATAACAGCCCCAGCCGTGGCGTCCATGATCCGCGCCTTCCCTACTCGGTCGTGGTGTACGTGCCGAGACAAAGAACGCTACGGGGCGGGGACACCCGCGACCATGTGGGAAAACCGGAACAAATGGCGGGCCGCGGGGCGGACGGGGGGAGGGCCGGGCCCTTTCAGTGAACGGGTGAGCCGATGGCCAACGCCGCCCGTTCCTGCCAGGGTCTGGCACCGATCCGGTCGAAGATGGCCTGCGCGTCCGTCAGGTACTTCTCGGCGCCCGGCCGGCCCAGGGCCCGCAGCGTCCCGCCGATGGCCATGTTGATCTGTCCTTCCACCAGCGGGCTGTTGATCCGCGAGGCGATGTCCAGGGCGTCGGTGAGCGTGTCGAGTGCCTGCTGCCCGGCTCCGGCCGCGAGGCGGGTCTCCCCGAGACCGAGGAGCGCGTGCGAGAGGCCGACCATGTCGGACTTCTCCTTGACGATGTGCACCACGCGCAGGAACGCTTCCTCCGCCTGTTCCGAACGCCCCAGCGCCAGATAGGCGCGGGCGAGCCGGTGAATGCTCATCGCGACGCCCCGTGCCCCGCCCCGGCCGGTGCTCTCGGAGAGCCGCACCGCCTCCAGACCCAGCTGGATGGCCTCCTCCGGCCTGCCCAGGTCCAGCTCGATCTGCGCCATGTTGTTCATCGTGTGCGCCTCGGAGGAGCGGTCACCCACCTCCTCGAATATCTCGCGCGCCACCTGGAGCCGCCCCATCGCGATGCCCAGCTCGCCCTGCATCCGGTCGTGGATCGCCAGGTTCCGCAGGGTCAGCGCCTCGCCGTGGCGTTCACCGACCTCGATGTGCAGGGCAAGCGCCTCCTCCAGCCTGGCCGCGGTGAGCGGCAGGTTGCGCAGCCGCAGCTCCACGGCGCCCAGGTCGGTCAGCATGGCGGCCTGCCCGCGGACGTTGCCCGAGGCGCGGGTGGCTGCCAGGGCCCGCTCGGCGCACATCCGCCAGTCCTCGATGTAGTTGCGGGTCTCGAAGAGCACCGCCATCGAGACCGTCAGGTCCCAGACCAGCTCGTCCATGCCGAGTTCGGCGCCCTGGTCGATCACGGTCCGCAGCGAGAGCCGCTCCGCCTCGAACCACTCCAGGGGCGCGACCAGCAGCTCGTCCGTCAGCTCCGGGTCGAGCGGACGGCGCCGGGTCGAGCCGTGCAGCACGCTGAAGTCTCCGCCGTACTCGCGGCGATGAGCCTCCTCGGCGAGGGTCAGGTAGGTGCGGAAGAGCCGGTCCCGGGCGGCCCACCGCTGCTCCTCGCTCTCCTCGCGCGCCGCGCACTCGCCCGCGTACAGCCGGAGCAGGTTCTGGAAGCGGTAGCGCATGTGGCCGGTCGCGTCGAGACCGACCGCTTCGAGGAACTGCGCGTCGACGAGCTGCTCGATGAGCCGTTCGGCCTCCAGCACCCCGAGGTCCAGGAGGGCGGCCGCGGACCACGCGGCGAAGTCCGGGGCGGTCAGCAGCCCGAGGTTGCGGTAGAGGTGGGCCGCGCCGTCGGAGAGGTAGCGGTAGCTCAGTTCCAGGCTGGCCCGGACCTGGGACTCTCCCTGGCTGAGTTCGTCGAGCCGCTGCCGCTCGCTGCGGAGGCGGTTCACCATGTGCCGCACCGTCCAGTGCGGCTTGGAGGCCAGCCGGGCCGCGGCGATCCTCAGCGCCAGCGGCAGCCGGTCGCACAGCCCGACCAGGGCGGTCGCCTCGGCCGGGTTGCCGGCGATCCGCCCCTCGCCGACGATCGCACCGAGCAGGCCGACCGCCTCCGGCTCGGAGAGCAGGCCCAGGTGCACCCTGGCCTGCGGCGGCCAGGTGACCAGCTCTTCCAGCTGCTCCCGGCTGGTGATCACGACGCAGCACTCGCCGACACCCGGCAGCAGGTCCTTGATCTGGCTGTAGTTGCGCACGTTGTCGAGGACGATGAGCATCTTGCGGTGGGCGAGCAACGACCGGTAGAGCGCCGTCCGCTCCTCCAGGCCGTGCGGGATGTGGTCGCTCAGCACACCGAGCGAGCGCAGGAAGCGGCTGAGTACGTCACCCGCTTCGGTGGGCGGGTGGTTCCCGTCGTAGCCGCGCATCTCGGCGTAGAGGCGGCCGTCGGGGAAGCGGTCGTGGACCCGGTGGGCCCAGCGCACCGCGAGTCCGGTCTTGCCGACCCCCGCCACCCCTGCGATCAGTCCGACCCGCGGCCCACGCGTGTCGCCGTCCTCGGCGATCAGGGCGTCGAGACCTGCGAGTTCGGCGCTGCGGCCGATGAATCCCGGGATGTCCGGCGGAAGTTCGGAGGGCACGACGCGCGGCTCGGCGGGTGCGGGCGCGGCCGGGGAGGCCTTCGGGGCGTCGAGGGACGGGGCGTCCTGCAGGATCGCGTCGTGCAGGTTCTGAAGGTCGGGGCCTGGTTCGAGGCCCAGCTCGTCGATGAACTGCCTGCGCACCTTGCGGAAGGTCTCCATCGCTTCCGCCCGGCGGCCGGACCGGTACAGGGCCAGCATCAGGTGCCCCAGGGTGCGCTCGCGCAGCGGCTGGTCCCTGACCACGGCGGCCAGCTCCGGGACGATCTCGTGGTGCTGGCCCAACTCCAGTTGTACGGCGGTCGAGTCGTCGAAGGCGTTGAGCCGGTACTCCTCCAGGCGCCCGGCCTCGTCCTCGACCGGCCGCCCCATCACGCCCGCGAGCGCCGGACCCCGCCACAGGGCGAGCGCCTCGGCGTAGTGGTGCGCGGCCTCGGCGAGCCGCCCGCCCCCGGCCTCCTGCTCGGCCTGCCCGACCAGGGTGGCGAAGTCGACCCAGTCGACGTCGTGTTCCTTGGTGTTGAGCAGATAGCCCGGGTGGGCCGTGACGATCACATCGTCCCCGCCGCCCTCCGCCTTGAAGGTCTTGCGCAGCGCGGCGATGCAGATCGCCACTTGGGTGCGGGCCGTGGCCGGCGGCCTGCCGTTCCACACGACGTCGACGAGCGTGTCGACCGGGACGACGCGCCCGGGACTGAGGATCAGCAGGGCGAGGATGGCCCGCTGCCGGGCTCCTCCCACCTGGACGCTGCGGTCCCCGACCGTCACTGTCAATGGCCCGAGAACTCTGAATCCGAGTCGTTCCCCCACCGAACCTCCCCGCCCCCGTACAGATCGAACCTTGTAGACATTGCCGTGTATTTCCCGCCAGGGCTCCCCGACGGGCAATCCAAGAAGAGGCCGTCTCGCCGGGACGGACGGCCGGTCAGGACATGCGGATCAATACAGGGGGGCGGCCCACTGCCGGGCCCTCCCGCGTCAACGGTGCGACACCGGCCACCAGTGACAATGGCCCGAGAACTCCCGATCCGAGCCGTTCCCCCGCCGGACCTCCCCGCCCCCTGGTACAGATCAAGTCTCGTAGATCATGCCGCATGGTCCATGGGGAAACGCAGGCAGGATGGTCGAGAACAGGCCATCCTGTCCGGGCGATCGGCCGCTCAGGACATGCGGATCAAGGGCGAGCAATCCTCCGGAACACGGCCACGGCACTGCGACACCGCCCGGGCGCGGCCGCGGACCGTCGGCCGGCCGCCGATGTCCGCGGCACGCGACACGAGTACGACCGGCCCGCCCGCCGGGCACAGCCGTCGGGGCTCACGAGCACGAGCGGAAGGTCGTCGACGCCCTCGGCGTCCTCCCAGGTGGGGGTAGTCGGGGCACGTCCGCTTCACTCCACGCGCAGGCCCGATCCAACCTGGGCTGGTTGGCCGGAAAACAATCCCGCCGCCTGGTGATTTCGCAGGCCGAAGGCCCTGTCCGCCCGGACCGGGCCGGCCACCCGGACAGGGCCTAGGTTCTGTCCGGGCGATCTTCGTGGATCAGCCCGCGTTGTCTGGTGCGGTGCATCGCAAGGCGGAGGGTCGCAGCTCGTACTTGACCGTACTCGCGCGATCCGACAACGCGGCGAGGTGCCGTGCCAGGCAGCGCGGGCCCGCGAAGATCGCCCGGACAGGGCCTAGCCGGCCTGGGCGAGGACGAGGGGGAGCACCCGGCCGGCTCCGGCCCGGCGAAGGAGGCGTGCGCCCACGGCCAGGGTCCATCCGGAGTCGGTGTAGTCGTCGACGAGCAGGACCGGCCCGGGGGTGGCGGCCAGGGCGGCGGCCAGCTCGTCGGGCACGGTGAAGGAAGCGGCCAGGGCGCGCAGCCGCTGCGCGGAGTTGCTGCGGTGCGGCGCGTGGTCGCCGGCCTGCTCGGTGTAGGCGAGGCTGCCCAGCAGCGGCAGCCTGCCGACCCGGGCCAGGCCCCCGGCCAGGGAGGCCACCAGCTGCGGACGGGTGCGGGAGGGCATGGCGACGATGCCCACCGGCCGCGCCACCGCGTCCGGGCCGCCGCCGGCCCAGCCGCCGGGCGAGCGCGCCCAGTCGGCCACCACCGTCACGACGGCGGCCAGCACGTCTTCCGGAACCGGCCCGTCCGCGGCCTGCTCCGACAGCAGCGGACGCAGCCGGTTGCCCCAGCCGATGTCCGACAGCCTTCCCAGCGCACGCCCGCCGGCCGCCTGCTGGCCCTCGGGGATGCGGCCCTTGAGGTCGATCCCGACCGCGGCCATCCCCGTCGGCCACATCCGGCGCGGCTCGACCTCGACCCCCGGCCGCTCCAGTTCACCCGCCGCGCCCGCGAGCGCGCCGGGCGAGACCGCGCCGTCCAGCCAGGGCCCGGCACAGGAGTCACAGCGACCGCACGGGGCCGCCTTCTCGTCGTCGAGCTGCCGCTGCAGGAACTCCATCCGGCACCCCGTGGTCGCCACGTAGTCCCGCATCGCCTGCTGCTCCGCCGCCCGCTGCCGGGCCACCCACGCGTACCGCTCCGCGTCGTACGCCCACGGCTGGCCGGTGGAGGTCCAGCCGCCCTTCACGCGCTTGACCGCCCCGTCCACGTCCAGGACCTTCAGCATCGTCTCCAGCCGCGAGCGCCGGAGATCCACCAACGGCTCCAGCGCGGGCAGCGACAGCGGACGCCCCGCCTGCTCCAGAACCGCCAGCGTGCGCCGCACCTGCTCCTCGGCCGGGAAGCCCACCGAGGCGAAGTACGCCCAGATCGCCTCGTCCTCCCGCCCCGGCAGCAGCAGCACATCCGCGTGGTCCACGCCGCGCCCCGCACGCCCCACCTGCTGGTAATAGGCGATCGGCGACGAGGGCGACCCCAGGTGCACCACGAAGCCGAGGTCCGGCTTGTCGAAGCCCATCCCCAGCGCGGAGGTCGCCACCAGCGCCTTCACCCGGTTCGCCAGCAGGTCCTCCTCCGCCCGCAACCGGTCGGCGTTCTCGGTCTTCCCCGTGTAGGACGACACCGGATACCCGCGCTGCCGCAGGAACGCCGCGACCTCTTCCGCCGCCGCCACCGTCAGCGTGTAGATGATCCCCGAGCCCGGCAGATCACCGAGCCGCTCACCCAGCCACGCGAGCCGATGCGCCGCGTCCGGCAGCTCCAGCACGCCCAGCCGCAGGCTTTCGCGGTCCAGCGGCCCGCGCAGGACCAGCGCGCCCCCGCTCCCCGTCCCCAGCTGGTCGGCCACGTCCGCCGTGACCCGTGCGTTGGCCGTGGCGGTCGTGGCCAGGACCGGCACTCCGGGGGCGAGATCGGCGAGCATCGACCGCAGCCGGCGGTAGTCGGGGCGGAAGTCGTGGCCCCAGTCGGAGATGCAGTGCGCCTCGTCGACCACCAGCAGACCGGTCGTGGCCGCGAGCTTGGGCAGCACCTGCTCGCGGAAGTCCACCGAATTGAGGCGCTCCGGGCTCACGAGGAGGACGTCGGTCTCGCCGCGCTCGACCTCCCCGTAGATGGTGTCCCACTCCTCCGGGTTGGCGGAATTGATCGTGCGCGCCTGGATGCCGGCCCGCGCCGCCGCCTCGACCTGGTTGCGCATCAGCGCCAGCAGCGGCGAGACGATCACCGTCGGGCCCGCGCCGCGCCGGCGCAGCAGAGCAGTGGCGACGAAGTACACCGCCGACTTGCCCCAGCCGGTGCGCTGCACCACCAGTGCGCGCCGGCGGTCCTCCACCAGGGCCGACACCGCCTGCCACTGGTCCTCCCGCAACCGCGCCGAACCCCCCGGGGCACCGACGAGCTCAGCGAGGATGGCATCGGCTTCGGTGCGGAGCTCCAGGTTGTCCATGCCCCCATGCAACCCGATGGCAAGGACAATCGGCCAACTCACCCAGCGTGACGACCCGCTCTCGAACGGTCCCCCGCCCGCGCGGTGATCGGGGAAGCCCGTCTCGCGGACCAGCCGAATGTGCGTCATCACCGGCGTGGCGGGGCAAGGATATGAACGGCATACCGGCGAATTCCGGTCTGCGGCGTCAATTGCTCGTTGCCGCACCCTCGGATACCACGCGAGAATTGGAGTGCTCCCGCTCGGCTCCTCGGCACTCTCCTGGGCCGCGCTGCGGCGCGCCCAACTCCAGCCGTGCCCGTCCACGGGCGTGTACCCGAAGGGAGGACCGTGACCTTCGGACATACGCCGCCCTCGACCACGTCCCTGGCAACGGCCACCGGCGGCGCCAGCCGGCACGGCAGGCTGCTGGAACCCGCGGAATGGACGGCGGCGGGCATTCCGCTGCTCCGCAATCCGCGCGAGGTCGTCAGCGGCCTGCACTCCCGGCACAGCCCGGTGCCCTCGACCGCGGTGATCGCCGTCCTCGGCCCGGAGGAGCAGCTCGTGGCGAGCGCCTCCTTCGTGCAGCGGTCCGTCTCGGCCGACGGCTGGGAGTACCGCAACGCCCTGCTGTCCCGGCTGCGCCGGATCCTCCCGCACGACCTGCGGCGCCGGACCCCGGTACGGACCGCGGTGCTGCTCTACTGCCGCGAGGGCGACGAGCGGTGGACCGAGGAGGACGGGGCGTGGATGTGGGGGCTGCGGGACGCCTGCACCCTGCACGGGCTGCGCTGCGGCGCGTACATCACGCTGACCCGCGGCGGCTGGCAGGTGCTGGGCGAGGGCCGCGGCGGCCGCCGGCCCGGCTCGGACTCCCGTCCGCAGCGCCTCGGTGACACCGCGGCCGAGTTCTCCCCGCTCGCCCTGCACACGGGCGGCGGCGCGGTCGAGGCCCTGCGCCGGACCGCCGCGCGCTGACACCCCCAGGGGCTTCAGCGGGGCCGACCGAAAGGCCCGCCCCGCCCCTCGCCCGTACCGGGGTACAGGGCGTCAGACGCCCGCACCCAGCACGGAGTTGATCTGCTGTGGGTCGCCGCACACGATCAGCAGCGCACCCGCCCGGGTGAGCGCGACCGGCAGGCTGCCCGCGACCGTGTCGACCGCTCCGCCGTTGGCCGCGAAGACCACGACGGGACGGCTGGTGGCGCGCTGGACCTGCGCCGTGTCCGCGTAGAAGACGTCGTCCCCGGCGTCGTGCAGGGCCCAGTACGCGGCCTCGCCGAAGGACAGCTCGTGTGCGGCCCACGGGTGCGGGTCGCCGGTGGTGAGCACCAGGATGTCGCCGGGCGCGCGCCCGGTGTCGAGCAGCAGGTCGACGGCCTCTTCGGCCGCGTCCAGCGCACCCTCGGCGGAGGCCGGGATCAGCTGGATCTGCGGCACCGCCGCGGAGACGGACGGCGCGGTGGGGGCAGCCGGGGCTGCGGGAACGGATCCGGAGGCGGCCTGCGGCGCACGCGGTGCGGGCGGTGCGGGCCGGGCCGGGCCGGGGCGTCCGGGCCGCGGGACGGCGGCGGGACGCGGACCAGGTACGGGGCGGGGGGTCTGCGCGGTGCGGCTCGCGGCCGGCGTGACGCGGGGACCCTGGGCACTCTCGTGAATCTGAGGCTCCTCGATGGCGGGTGTGAGAGGCGTGAGTTGATGTCTATCAAACACCGGTACGAAACGTACCGGCCGGTGGCACATGGGTGCGATCAGAAATCGAAGCCGAGTTGGCCTCCGTTTTCCAGCTCCGCCGCTTCCTCGCTGCGGCGCACCTTCTTCAGGTGGCGCCAGCGGGGCAGCGCGTCGAGGTACGACCACGAGAGCCGGTGGTAGGGGGTGGGCCCCAACTCCTCCAGCGCCGCCCGGTGCACGGGCGAGGGATATCCGGCGTTGGCGGCGAAGGCGAAGTCCGCTATTCCGCTGCCCTGTTCGCCCAGTTCGGCCATCATGCGGTCGCGCCGGACCTTGGCGATGACCGAGGCCGCGGCGACGGCGACGCAGGACTGGTCGCCCTTGATCACCGTACGGACCCGCCAGGGCGGGCCGAGATAGTCGTGCTTGCCGTCGAGGATCACCGCGTCGGGCCGCACCGGAAGGGCTTCCAGGGCGCGCTCCGCCGCGAGCCGCAGGGCGGCCGTCATCCCGAGCTCGTCGATCTCCTCGGGCGAGGCGTGCCCGAGGGCGTACGCGGTGACCCAGTCCTCCAGGACATCGAGGAGGGCATCACGGCGCTTGGGGGTGAGCAGTTTGGAGTCGGTGAGCCCTGCGGGCGGCCGACGCAGGCCGGTGATCGCCGCACACACGGTGACGGGACCGGCCCAGGCCCCTCGTCCGACTTCGTCGACCCCGGCGATGACCTTGGCGCCGGTGGTTGCACGGAGGGAGCGTTCGACGGTGTGGGTGGGTGCTTCGTACGGCATGGCGCCAGCAAGGTTACGCCGCCCCGAGCCGACTGCACACCCCCGCCCGGGTCCGACCCGCATCCGGCCGGGCGCGGATCCCGCTCCACGCGCTCCGCAGCGCGCCCGGCGCGTCTCACCTGCGGAGCAGCGGCACCATCACCTCGTCGATCAGCTCCGCGATATCCGCGTCCACCCATTCGCTACCGCACACCTTGGCGCGGTACATCAGCATCGCCGGAATGACATCCACGACAAACGGACCCGTCGCGTCCGACCGGACGTCACCACGCTTGATTCCCCGCTGGACAAGCTCCTTGATCAACACCTGGGCCGGCTCGTGCACCCCGGACAGGATGACCCCGTGGAACCGCTCCGCATGCATGTGGTCGCATTCGTGAAGCACAGACCGCACGGCCTGCCCGGCACGCGAGTGCATGACGTCCCGCATCCGCACGCACAGCAGACGGAGGTCCTCGCGAATCGACCCGTGGTCGGCAATCTCACCGATCTGCGGCAGCCCGGTCCGCAGCGCCTCGTCCACCAGGTCCGCCTTCGACGGCCACCGCCGGTAGAGCGAGGCCTTGCCGGTCTGCGCGCCGGCCGCGACACCCTCCATCGTGAGTGCGTTCCAGCCGACCGTGCTCAGCTGTTCCAACGCGGCGTCGAGAATCGCCCGTTCGAGTTCGGGACCCCGCCTGCGCCCCGACGACCCCGCCGACCAGCGCGAATCCACCATCTCTCCACCTCCCGACCGGCCCCCGTGCCCGAAACACATGATTTCAACGTTAGAGAACGCTTGCGTTCCCTAACGCTCCACTCCTACCGTAGCCCCGTAGTGAACGAATACGTTCACTATTTCACTTTGGGGGGGATCCTCAGTGACAACTTCTCAACTCACGACGCCCCGGATACCGGGCGCGGCACGCCGGGAGGGGCGCCCCGGAGTGGCGCTCGCCGTCATCGCCGCATGCCAGCTCATGGTCGTCCTCGACGCGACGATCGTGAACATCGCGCTCCCGCACATCCAGAGCGCCCTCAGCTTCAGCACCACCGACCTCTCCTGGGTCCTCAGCGCCTACACCCTCACCTTCGGCGGCCTGCTGCTGCTCGGCGCCCGGGCCGGCGACATCCTCGGCCGACGCCGCGTGTTCCTGACCGGCATCCTGCTCTTCACCCTCGCCTCCCTCCTCGGCGGCTTCGCCCAGGAGCCCTGGCAGCTGCTCGCCGCCCGCGCCCTGCAAGGGGTCGGCGGCGCCATCGCGTCCCCCACCTCGCTCGCGCTGATCACCACGACCTTCGCCGAAGGTCCCGAGCGCAACCGGGCCTTCGGGGTGTTCGCCGCCGTCTCCGCGGGCGGCGGCGCGATCGGCCTGCTGGCCGGCGGCATGCTGACCGAGTGGCTGGACTGGCGCTGGGTCCTGTTCGTCAACGTGCCGATCGGCCTGCTGATCGCGGTCCTGACCCCGCTCTACATCAGCGAGTCCGAGCGCCACCCCGGCCGCTTCGACATCGCCGGAGCCGTCACGTCCACCGGCGGCATGGCCTCGCTCGTCTACGGGTTCATCAGCGCCTCGGAGGAGGGCTGGCGGGACTCGCTCACGCTCGGCTCCTTCACGGCCGCGCTCGTCCTGCTCGCACTCTTCGTCTTCATCGAGTCGCGGGCCCCCGAGCCGATCGTCCCGCTGCGCATGTTCGCCGACCGCAACCGCACCGGCACCTACGTGATCATGCTCGGCCTCGCCGCCGCGATGTTCGGCATGTTCTTCTTCATCGTGCAGTTCGTGGAGAACGTCCTGGGCTTCTCGCCCATCCAGGCCGGGCTCGGCTTCCTGCCCGTGACGGTCGCCATCGTCACCGCCGCCGGTCTCTCGCAGCGCTTCCTGCCGCGCTTCGGCCCCAAGCCCTTCATGGTCATCGGTTCCACGCTCACCGGAACCGGGCTCGTCTGGCTGACCTTCCTCCGGACCGACAGTTCCTACCTCTCCGGAGTGCTCGGCCCGATGCTGCTCTTCGGCCTCGGCATGGGCCTCAACTTCGTGACCCTCACCCTCACCGCCGTCTCCGGGGTGGCGCCGCACGAGGCCGGCGCGGCCTCCGGGCTGCTCAACGCCAGCCAGCAGGTCGGCGGCTCGCTCGGCCTGTCCATCCTGGTCACCGTCTTCGGCACCGCCAGCCGCACCGAGGCCGAGAAGCAGGTCCCTGCCTTCATGGCGCAGGCGGATCCGGGCCAGTTGGCCGCCTTCAAGGAGACCAAGCAACTGCCCGACCCCTGGGGGGACCTGGTGCTCGCCCAGGGCATCTCCACCGCGTTCCTCGCCGCCGTCGCGATGGCCGGACTCGCCCTGGCCACCGCCCTGCTGGTGATCCGGGTGCGCAAGAGCGACCTGGAGTCCCTGGCCGGAGCCGCCGCGAAGGCCGGTCCGGCCGCCTGAGCACGGCCCGCCGTACCGGGGGGGGGGGGGGGGGGGGGGGGGGGGGGGGGCCCCCCCCCCCCCCCCCCCGCCCCTTCGGGGGCGGTAGCTGACCGAGGGGGGGTAGCCGTTGGGGGTGTTGAAGACGGAGAA
>NZ_JBVIFS010000008.1:0-92441 GCF_055571215.1 Streptomyces sp. NPDC030995 | reverse complement strand
TCTTCTCCCCTGCCCGGCTCTTCGTGGGTGTTGGGTTTGCTGTTTGGGGTCCTGCCTTCGTTCTCGAGGGGCGGGTGACTGGGGGGAGGGGCCCCCCCCCCCCCCCCGGGCCCTCGTACGCGCTGGGCGCCGGCCCCGGACAGGGCCTAGTACTCGGTGCGGCTGCTGAAGGTGCCCAGGCGCGAGCAGGTGTCGTACGGGGCCGTCACCGGGCGCTCGCGCAGGATCTGCCGGGCCCGGTACTCACCCAGGCTCATGGCGTACCAGGGGACGTCTCCGGCCCTGGAGATCTCGTCGTTGATCCCGCGCAGGGCGCAGGACCGCTGGGGCTCGGGCAGCCGGTCCAGGGCGGGCACGGCGTCCGCCGACAGGGACTGGAAGTAGGCCAGGTCGATCTTCGCGTCCGCCTCGAAGCGGGCCACGTTCCGCTCCGCGACCATGCCGTCCGGGGAGAGCAGGCCGAAGGCCAGGACGGCGGCCGCGGCGCTGCCCGCGAAGGCGCGCGGCAGCCAGCGCGCGCCGAACACCCCGGCAGCCATGATCAGTACGATGACCAGCCCGAGCCACAGCTCCATCGCGGCCACCGACACGCGCAGCCTGGTCAGCCCGTACGCGTCCACGTAGAGGTCCATGCGGCGCAGCGCGGCGGCGACGACCACCAGGGTCAGTGCGCACAGCACCCCCAGGACGACGCGGACGAACCGGCGGTCGCCCGCTCCGTCGCGCGGGGCCCAGCGCAGGGCGAGCGCGATCACGGCGAGGGTGAGCAGGGTCGCCCAGAGCAGCTGCCAGAAGCCCTGGCGGGCGTACTCGGCGTAGGTCTGGCCGGTGCTCTGCAGGACCTTGTGGTAGCCGCCGAACAGGACTGCGAGCTGGACGGCGTTGAAACCGGCGAAGAGCAGGTTGAGCACGACGAGCGGAAGGGCCCATTCGACCCGGGAGCGCGGCTTGCCCGGGGCCACCTTGATCCGGTCCCAGCGCAGCGGCGCCGCGGCGGTGCGGGCGGCGGCGAGCGCGAGGAGCGCGCCGATGAGGAAGAGCAGGAACCGGATGGGCCCGTCCTCGACCGACACGTCGGGCATCAGGCCGCCGAGGAGATCGGCGAAGGCGGCGTCGGCGGAGGCGAACAGCGCGCCGAAGAGCGCCAGCAGGACCACGGCCACACCCGTCGCCTTGGCGACCGGCAGCCAGCGGTCCTTGCTGACCCCGCCGCGCGCCCGCAGTCCGGTCAGGGCCCAGGCGAGCCCGGACACGGCGGAGTCGAAGAAGCCGAGCGGGCTGAGCAGGACGCCGGGCCAGGTGCGGCTGCCGTGCAGGGCCAGCGCGCCCAGCAGGACGGCGGACAGGATCGCGAGCGTGGACGGCCACGCGGAGTCGCGCAGCGCGGGCACGGCGAGGAGGGCGAGGCAGCCGATCGCCCAGACCACGGTCCACGGGCGGGCCGTACGGCGGGCCGCGCGGGCGGCGACGTAGGCCGCGACGACCGCGGGCACCACCGCGAGCAGGAGGCCGGGGCCCATCCCGTCACCGAGGAGCAGCGCGGCGGCGAGACCGGCCACGAGGGCGGCCACGAGGGTCGCGGTCCGCACCGGGGCGGCCTCGGCGGGGCGCACCAGCGTGGACCAACCGGGCGACCCTCCGGCCCGCGCGCCGGCCCGGGCGCTGGCGGCGGTCTGCTGCCACTGCTGCGCCTGATGGGCCCGCCACGCGGCGACGTCCGCGGGCGCTCCGGCTGCGGCCTTGGGCTGCGCCTCGTCCGCCCCACCAGTGTTTTCTGACATCGGGTCCCCTCCCCTGTCGGCCGCCCCGGCGTTCGGGTGGGGGCGGCACAGCGGACAGAGTAGGCCGGTGGGATGCAGTTTTGAACAGGCTCAAAAGAGCTCTGTGGCAGGACCGTGACAATCGGAACGGAGGATTTCACCCCAGGCCGGACGCCCCGGCGCCCCGGCGCCCCGGACAGGGCCTATCCGGCCGCCGCCTCCGGCAGCCAGGCCGGCAGGGCCTCGGTGCGCGCCAGCCACGCGGCCGGAAGCACCGCGTCCCCGCGCGCCCCCAGCACCCCGCCGACGATCGCGCAGGTCGTGTCGACGTCCCCGCCCACCTGCGCGGTGGTCCAGAACGCCCGCTCGTAGTCCTCCAGCGAACGCGCCGCCGACCACAGGGCGAAGGGCACGGTGTCGTGGGCGCTCGTGCGGCGCCCGCAGCCCAGGACCGCCGCGACCGTGGTCGCGTCGCCGTAGTCCAGCATGTCCCGCGCCCGCCGCAGCCCGGCGCCCACCGCGCTGCGCGGCACCAGCGCGATCACCCCGTCCAGCAGGTCGGCGGCCTTGGGCGGACCGGCCGGATCCGCCGCCAGCGCGGCCGCCGCGGCGACGGCCATCGCCCCGCACACGGCCTCGCGGTGCTGGTGGGTGGTGTAGGCGGAGACCTCCGCCTGGTGCGTGGCCTGCTCGGGGTCGTCGGCGTACCAGGCACCGAGCGGAGCGATGCGCATGGCGGCGCCATTGCCCCACGAGCCCTGCCCGTTGAACAGTTCGGCGGCCAGCGAGCGCCAGTCCTGACCCTCCCGGACCAGGCGCAGCATCCGGTTCACTGCGGGCCCGTAACCCCGGTCGAAGTCGTGGTGGTGCGCGAAGGAACTCGCGAGCGCGTCCTGGTCGATCCGTCCGTGCTCGGCCAGCACGGCCACCACCGAGCAGGCCATCTCGGTGTCGTCGGTCCACTGCCAGGTCTCGGTGCCGGACGGCAGTTCGCGCCGCTTGAGCAGCGGGTAGTTGGCGGGGACGAAGTACTGGGAGCCCAGGGCGTCACCCAGAGCCAGCCCGCGGAGGCTGGACATGGCGCGTGCGTAGCGCCGTTCAGGAGTGGTATGAGGGGTCATCGCGGGTCACTCTAGCCGTCCAGGTCATAAGGCTCGGGTGTGGTCCACCGCTCAAATGGGCGGTCCATCCGGTACCGGCCGTCCGGCCCCAGCATGAGCACGCGGAATTCGCCGTTGCCCGGATTGGACAGGGCCTCGAATTCGGCCACCGACCAGTGGAACCAGCGCATGCAGAACAGCCGCATGGTCAGCCCGTGCGTCACCAGCAGCACGTTCTCGGGGTGGTCCGCGGCCTCGAAGCTGCGGTAGAGGCTCTCCAGGAAGGAGCCGACCCGGTCGTACACGTCGGCCCCCGACTCGCCCTGCGCGAACCGGTAGAAGAAGTGCCCGTAGGCGTCCCGGTAGGCCTTCTGCAGCCGTACGTCCTCCCGGTCCTGCCAGTTCCCCCAGTCCTGCTCGCGCAGCCTGGGCTCCTCGCGCATCCGGACCCGCTTCGGGTCCAGCCGCAGTTCCCGGAAGGTCTGCAGGGTGCGGCGGTAGGGGGAGGCGTAGGCGCTGATGGTCTCGTCGCCGAAGAGCTCGCGCAGCCGCACACCGACCGCCTCGGCCTGCTCGCGTCCGTTCCGGGTCAGTCGCAGGGCGTGGTCGGGCTCCCGCTCGTACACCGAGTCATCGGCGTTTCCCTCCGATTCCCCGTGCCGGACAAGGACGATGCGCCGTGGTCGAACCATCCCACGACCCTATTCGGCCATGGGCCGGAGGGCCGACCGGGCACGCCGGTCGGCCTGGCGGTCGTCGTACGGTCATACCGTCCAGGAGGGTTCGAGGTCGACGACGTCTCCGGTGAGGGCCTCCACATCGGCCTGGATCTGTGCCCGCAGAGAGAGCCGCTCGACCCGCTCCTGCCGGTACTTGCCGTGCTCGGCCGCGGCGTGCCACATCGACAGCACCAGGAACTCCCGGCCGGGGGCCTCCCCGAAGAGCCCGCGGACCATGCCGGGCGAGCCCGCCATGGCCGGATTCCACACCTTCTCCTGCATGAGCGCGAAGTGGTCGACGCGGCCCTCGCGCACCCGGGTGTGCGCGACCCGCACCACGTCGGCATCGGTGAAGCGCGGCTCGAAGCCGGTCTTCACGTCGAAGCGGTGATCGAAGAGCGTCACCCGCAGGTCGGTGTAGGTGCCGTTCTGGGCGGCGGCCAGCCGGTCGTGCGAGCGCGCCATGAAGGAGTCGTAGAAGGACCGGCTCTCCCAGAACGCGAAGACATGCGCGACCCCCTGCCGGCCCCGGCTCCAGCCGCCGCCCTGCCCCCGGAATCCCGGCTCGCCCGGCAGCCCCGCCCATTTTCGCTGTCCGCGCTCGAACCCGCGTCGGTCCGTCACCGTGCAGCGAATCCACTTGACCAGCACTGCGCCATCGTACGGGCCCGGCGCGGCCCCGGTCAGTCCCCGGCGCGGTGGATCCGCACCAGTTCCGCCGCATCCCGCTCGGGCAGCCGAAGCCCGAACTCCCAGTCGAGCACGGCGAGCAGCTCGTCCGGACCGACGGCCCGCCGCTCGGCCCGCCCGTCGGGGTGCAGCAGGGTGAGCTCCCGCCCGACGAGCGCCCGGCGGGCGCCGTCGCCCGGCTGCTGGACGATGACCCTCCCCACGAAGGCGGAGTTGGGGTGGGTCGAGCTGTAGTGGTTGAGCACGACGTAGTCGACGGGCAGATAACGCTGCGGGGAGAAGGCGTACAGGTCCCGCCACTCCCCTGCGCGCAGGAGGCACAGCACGAGGATGCCGTCCTCCTCCTCGCGGACGCGGTACGTCCACTCCCCCTGCGTCACCTCGACGCCGGGCCGCCCCAGCGGAACGGGCTCGCGAGGGCCTTGGTGCCCGAACCCGGCGTCGCACAGCCACGGTTCGCCCTCGACCGTGACGACGAGGACGGCGTGCGTCACGGCCAGTGGGGAGTCCCCGCGGGTGCGGTTGCGGGCACCGCGCCCGTGGACCTCGAAGCCGATCCGCTCCAGGGCAGCGGCCAGCAGCGAGTTCTGCTCGTAGCAGTAGCCGCCTCGACGGCCGTGCACGAGCTTGTCCTCGATCGACTTGACGTCCAGCGCGACGGGGCGGCCGAGCAGGACGTCCAGGCTCTCGAAGGTGATGGCGGCGGTATGGGCACGGTGCACTGCGTACAACGTGGGGAGGTCCGGCCGGAGTTCCCCGGCCGCCCCCGATTCCCCCTCGTATCCGATCCGCGCCAGATACGCGTCCAGGTCCAGCTCGTCACCGCTCCACATGACTCCCCATCTCCCTGTCTCCCCCGTCTCCCCGTCCCCGGCGGCGGACGCCGCTTCGCCCCCGCCGCTCCGTGAATCGCCAACCGGCCTCAGCCGGTGGTCCAGCCCGGGATCGCCGGCAGCACCTGCTCCGCCGCGCGGAGCAGCGCCGCGTCATCGGGCAGCCTGCCGTCGTTGCGATAGATGACGACCTCGAAGGAGCCGCCGGTGTCCTGCACGTCCTTCGCGACGATCAGATGACGGGCGATGCCACCGGGGCCGGTGCCGGTCTTGCCGCCGCTGAAGGTGATGGAGATGGTCCGGTCCGAGGAGAGGACCGCGGGACGCCCCAGGACCGTAGTCTTCTGGGCGGTGTCGCCCAGGAAGTCGGCCATGTCGGCGATCGAGAGGCTGTCATACGACGCCGAAAGCTTCATGGAATAGGTCGTGAGCTGGACGTTCGCCCCGGGAGTGGCGATCTTGGTCCCGCCGACGGGGGTGGACCAGCCCACGCCGCCTCCGGCGGCCAGCGCTTCCTCCCCCGGCGTTCCGAGGAGCGCCGGAAGATCCGGGCGGTTCAGCGCCTCGCACAGCTGAGGTCCGGAGAGGTACCCCGCCGGCAGGTCCTTGTCGTCCTGGGCCGAACACACCGCCGGCCCCCTGTCGTGCTGGCGGCTCTCCTCGAACTCCTGCATGGCCCAGGCGCCGCCCAGGAGACCACCGACCGCCACCACCGCCGCGACGGCCTGGGCCCCCGCGTTCATGCCCTTCGCCGATGCCGCCACATTGTCGGCCATGCCCCCACCCTCCCCCGTGCGCGACCCGATGTGCGCTGGGGGAGACTAACCGGTGATCGTTTGGCGGGGAAACGCAAAACTCCCCGTGGCGGCCACGGGGAGCAAAGCGTCGGCCCTCAGGCGCGGGCAGCGCAGCACGAAGGGACCGGCCGAAGACCGGTCCCTTCGCGGCTATCAGCTGCAGCCGCTGGTCGAGCCGCAGCCCTCGCAGATGTAGCAGGAGCCGGCGCGCTGCATCTTCGTACCGCACGAGAAGCAGAGCGGGGCGTCGGCGGAGACGCCGAGCTGCATCTCGACCAGTTCGGCGTTGCTGTGCGCCGTCTTCGGGGCCGGGACCGGAGCGACCGCGACCGGCTGCGGAGCCGACGGCACCGCGGCGAGCGGGGCCGACTGGGCCAGCGACTCGGTGTCCAGCTCGTCCTCGAGGGGCTCGTAAGAGCCGGTCTCCAGGTGACGCTGGCGCTCCTCGGCGGTGTGGATGCCGAGGGCCGAGCGGGTCTCGAAGGGCAGGAAGTCCAGCGCCAGGCGGCGGAAGATGTAGTCGACGATCGACTGCGCCATCCGCACGTCCGGGTCGTCCGTCATGCCGGCCGGCTCGAAGCGCATGTTCGTGAACTTCGAGACGTAGGTCTCCAGCGGCACGCCGTACTGCAGACCGACCGAGACGGCGATGGAGAAGGCGTCCATCATGCCCGCGAGGGTCGAACCCTGCTTGGACATCTTCAGGAAGACCTCGCCCAGACCGTCGTCCGGGTAGGAGTTGGCGGTCATGTAGCCCTCGGCGCCACCGACCGTGAAGGAGGTGGTGATGCCCGGGCGGCCCTTGGGGAGGCGCTTGCGGACGGGACGGTACTCGATGACCTTCTCGACGGCCGCGCGGATGGTCTCCTCCGTCTTGACGGTGACCTCCTCCTTCTCCTCTTCCTTCTTCTTCGCGGAGAGGGGCTGGCCGACCTTGCAGTTGTCGCGGTAGATCGCGAGCGCCTTGACGCCCAGCTTCCACGCCTCGAAGTAGATCTCCTCGATCTCCTCGACGGTCGCCGTCTCCGGCATGTTGACCGTCTTCGAGATCGCGCCGGAGATCCAGGGCTGGATCGCGGCCATCATGCGGACGTGACCCATCGCGGAGATGGAACGCTCACCCATGGCGCAGTCGAACACCGAGTAGTGCTCGGTCTTCAGGCCCGGGGCGTCGACGACCACGCCGTGCTCGGCGATGTGGGCGACGATCGCCTCGATCTGCTCTTCCTGGTACCCCATGCGGCGCAGGGCCTGCGGGACGGTGCCGTTGACGATCTGCATCGAGCCGCCGCCGACGAGCTTCTTGAACTTGACCAGGGCCAGGTCCGGCTCGACACCGGTGGTGTCGCAGGACATCGCGAGACCGATGGTGCCGGTCGGCGCGAGGACCGACGCCTGGGAGTTGCGGAAGCCGTTCTTCTCGCCGAGGCGCAGGACGTCCTGCCAGGCCTCGGTGGCCGCGGCCCAGATCGTGTTGTCGAGGTCCTCGGTGCGCGGCGCGACGGCGTTGGCGTCGGCGTGCTGCTTCATGACGCGCTTGTGCGACTCGGCGTTGCGGGCGTAGCCGTCGTACGGGCCGACGATGGCGGCCAGCTCGGCGGAGCGCTTGTACGCCGTACCGGTCATCAGCGAGGTGATCGACGCGGCGAGGGTGCGGCCGCCGTCCGAGTCGTACGCGTGGCCGGTGGCCATCAGCAGGGCGCCGAGGTTGGCGTAGCCGATGCCCAGCTGGCGGAAGGCGCGGGTGTTCTCGCCGATCTTCTGGGTCGGGAAGTCGGCGAAGCAGATGGAGATGTCCATCGCGGTGATGACGAGCTCGACGACCTTGGCGAAGCGCTCGGCGTCGAAGGACTGGTTGCCCTTGCCGTCGTCGTTGAGGAACTTCATCAGGTTCAGCGAGGCGAGGTTGCAGGACGTGTTGTCCAGGTGCATGTACTCGCTGCACGGGTTCGACGCGGTGATGCGGCCGGACTCGGGGCAGGTGTGCCAGTTGTTGATCACACCGTCGTACTGGATGCCCGGGTCGGCGCAGGCCCACGCGGCCTCGGCCAGCTTGCGGAAGAGCGCCTTGGCGTCGACCTCCTCGATGACCTCACCGGTCATGCGGGCACGCAGGCCGAACTTGGTGCCGTTCTCGACGGCCGTCATGAACTCGTCGTTCACGCGGACGGAGTTGTTGGCGTTCTGGTACTGGACGGATGTGATGTCGTCGCCGCCCAGGTCCATGTCGAAGCCCGCGTCGCGCAGGGCACGGATCTTCTCCTCTTCCTTCACCTTGGTCTCGATGAAGGCCTCGACGTCCGGGTGGTCCACGTCCAGGACGACCATCTTGGCCGCGCGGCGGGTGGCGCCGCCCGACTTGATCGTTCCGGCGGAGGCGTCGGCGCCGCGCATGAAGGAGACCGGACCGGAGGCGTTGCCGCCGGAGGAGAGGAGCTCCTTGGAGGAGCGGATGCGGGAGAGGTTCAGGCCGGCGCCGGAGCCGCCCTTGAAGATCATTCCCTCTTCCTTGTACCAGTCGAGGATCGACTCCATGGAGTCGTCGACGGCCAGGATGAAGCAGGCGGAGACCTGCTGCGGCTGGGGGGTGCCGACGTTGAACCACACCGGGGAGTTGAAGCTGAAGATCTGGTGCAGGAGGGCGTAGGTCAGCTCGTGCTCGAAGATCTCCGCGTCGGCGGGCGACGAGAAGTAGTCGAAGTCCTCGCCGGCCTTCGTGTACGTCTTCACGATCCGGTCGATGAGCTGCTTCAGACCGGTCTCGCGCTGCGGGGTGCCGACGGCGCCGCGGAAGTACTTGCTGGTGACGATGTTGACCGCGTTCACCGACCAGAAGTCGGGGAACTCGACGCCGCGCTGCTCGAAGTTCACCGAGCCGTCGCGCCAGTTGGTCATGACGACGTCACGGCGCTCCCAGCTCACCTCGTCGTAGGGGTGCACGCCGGGGGTGGTGTGGATGCGCTCGATACGCAGGCCGCCCTTGGCAGCCTTGGTCCCCTTGGCGCGGGAACCACGTGCCGAGCTGCTCGCCGTCTCTGTCATGCCAGGCCTCCCATATGCGGGCAAAAACGCCCTAAAGTGCCAGCGTTATTCCGCGGCACGGTGCTGTGTCTTGTATCTACGTCTCTTCGCCTGACAGACCGGCCGCTCCACGGTGCGTGAGCTCCGCGGCACGGGCCGTCCGGTCAGTCGGCGGCGGAGGCGGGCACGGGGACCGGAGCGGTCCCACCGTGCTCGCACTCTTCAGGGTGAGGTCGCGACACGCGGAGTTCCGCGATGGCGGCCTCGAAGTCTTCGAGTGTGTCGAACGCCTTGTAAACGGACGCGAACCGGAGGTACGCGACCAGGTCGAGTTCCTGCAACGGGCCGAGTATGGCCAGACCCACGTCGTGGGTGGTCAGCTCGGCGCTCCCGGTGGCGCGCACCGCCTCCTCGACCCGCTGGCCGAGCTTGGCGAGGGCGTCCTCGGTGACCGGCCGCCCCTGGCACGCCTTGCGCACGCCGGAGATGACCTTGGTACGGCTGAAGGGTTCGGTCACCCCGCTGCGCTTGATCACCATCAGCGAGGCCGTCTCCACCGTCGTGAAGCGACGGGAGCAGTCGGGGCACTGACGGCGTCGGCGGATCGACGTGCCGTCGTCCGTGGTGCGGCTGTCGACGACGCGGCTGTCGGGGTGCCTGCAGAAGGGGCAGTGCATGGTTCCCTCACCCTCCCTCTTGGCACGACTGAATCACCCCACGGGCCCCTGAACGACAGGGACAAGCTCTGCCGGGGGCTCGTGAAGCAGCCACCAGCATATGCGATCCCAGGACCCTCAGCAGACCCGAGGACCACTAGTTCTGGGTGGCAGCGCTCATCCAACCACTAGATCTTGGGTTGTGGTGCATTTACGCGGCTCTGCGTGTCGCGGCGTCCGATAGGCGGATACGAGGCCTCCCGGTGCCACACTGGACACAGGCCCTGCCGGTGGCGACCCGACCGGGAAGGGTACCGTAAGCGGCGGACGCCGAGCCGAACCCGCGTTCGACGAACCGATCGTCCATACACCCCGCGATATACCCACGCAGGACGATCTGCGATTTTTCACTCGAACGTGTGTTTGGCGCAACCTTTCGAAAGCAACTAAGTTATCCAGCTAGGGAGAACATTTCGAGAGGGGCCGACGTGACCACCACCGCAGACAGTGCCGCCATCACTGCCCAGAACCGCTCCCAGAGCCGACTCGAGCCGGTGCATGCCATGAACGACGCAAACCTGAACCCGGATGCGGAGCCCGTAGTACGCCCCGCACGCTCGCTGCCAGGTCGACCGCCAGGCATCCGCGCCGACAGCTCCGGACTCACGGACCGGCAGCGGAGGGTCATCGAAGTCATTCGCGACTCCGTGCAGCGTCGCGGTTACCCGCCGTCGATGCGGGAGATCGGTCAGGCGGTCGGCCTGTCCAGCACGTCGTCGGTCGCGCACCAGCTGATGGCCCTGGAGCGCAAGGGCTTCCTCCGTCGCGACCCGCACCGGCCCCGGGCCTACGAGGTGCGCGGCTCGGACCAGCCGAGCTCGCAGCCCACGGACACCACCGGCAAGCCCGCCGCCTCCTACGTTCCCCTGGTCGGCCGGATCGCGGCCGGCGGACCGATCCTCGCCGAGGAGTCGGTCGAGGACGTGTTCCCGCTCCCCCGCCAGCTCGTCGGCGACGGCGAGCTCTTCGTCCTCAAGGTCGTCGGCGACTCGATGATCGAGGCCGCCATCTGCGACGGCGACTGGGTCACGGTCCGTCGCCAGCCGGTCGCGGAGAACGGCGACATCGTCGCCGCGATGCTGGACGGCGAGGCCACCGTCAAGCGCTTCAAGCGCGAGGACGGCCATGTCTGGCTCCTCCCGCACAACGCCGCCTACCAGCCGATCCCCGGCGACGAGGCGACCATCCTCGGCAAGGTCGTCGCGGTACTGCGTCGGGTCTGACCCGCCGCCTCCATCCAGCCCCCGGGATCCACTGCGCCGGTCCCGGGGGTTGTTCTGTTTCTTGCGGCTGAACCGCCGCCGCTCGTGCGCCCGGACAGGGCCTAGGCCGTCTCTTTCGGATCTTGTCGGCCGAGCCCGCGGCGTCTGGTGCCGTGCATGGCAAGGCGGAGGGGCGTGCCGCGTACTGGACGTACTCGGGCGCCCCGACAACGCGGCCAGGTGCGGTGCCAGGCGTCGCGGGCCCGACAAGATCCGAAAGAGACGGCCTAGTTCCCGTCGGCCTTGGCGGACGCGTCGATCGCGGCCAGGGAGCGGCGGGCCTGGTTGCGGTCCGTGGTGTACCAGAAGTCCGGCAGCGTGGCCCGCAGGAAGCTCCCGTACCGGGCCGTGGCCAGCCGGGGGTCCAGCACCGCGACGACACCCTTGTCGCCCGTGGCCCGTACGAGACGACCCGCGCCCTGGGCCATCAGCAGGGCGGCATGCGTGGCCGCGACGGCCATGAAGCCGTTGCCGCCGTGCTCCTCCACCGACTTCTGCCGCGCGCTCATCAGCGGGTCGTCGGGGCGTGGGAACGGGATCCTGTCCATGACCACGAGCTGGCAGCTGGCGCCGGGCACGTCCACGCCCTGCCAGAGCGACAGCGTCCCGAACAGGCAGGTCTTCGGGTCGGCCGCGAACGCCTTGATCAGCTCGCCGAGCGTCTCCTCGCCCTGGAGCAGGATCGGATGGTCGAGCCGGCCGCGCAGCTCCTCGGCCGCCGCCTTGGCGCCGCGCATGGAGGAGAAGAGCCCCAGGGTGCGGCCGCCGGCCGCCTCGATCAGCTCGGCGAGCTCGTCCATCATGTCGCCGCGGGTCCCCTCGCGGCCCGGCGTGGCCAGGTGCTTGGCGACGTAGAGGATGCCCTGCTTCGGGTAGTCGAAGGGCGAGCCGACGTCCAGGCCCTTCCAGACCGGTACGTCGTCCCCCTCGACCCCCTCGGGCGACAGGCCCAGGGAGGCCGCGACCCCGTTGAAGTCACCGCCGAGCTTGAGGGTGGCCGAGGTCAGGACCACCGAGCGGTCCGCGAACAGCTTCTCGCGCAGCAGGCCGGACACCGACAGGGGGGCGACCCGGAGGGTGGCGCCGAAGCGGTCGTGGCGCTCGTACCAGACGACGTCGTACTCGGATCGGTTGGTGATCCGCTCCGCCACCCCGTGGACGCTCTCCACCGCGGCCAGGGCCTGCTTGCGGACCGCGTCCTCGTCGTGGACGGACTTGTCGCGGGTCGAGCCGATCGCCGAGATCACGTTGCGCGCGGCGTCACGCAGGGCCATCAGCGCATAGCCAAGGTCCTCGGGCACCTCCTCCAGGCGGCCCGGGAGCGCCAGCTCCATGACCCGCTCGAAGGACTCCGAGGCGGTCTGCAGGGAGTCGGCGGTCTTCTCGTCGACCAGCTTGGCCGCACGCTTCACGGCCCGGTTGACCTGCCCGGGGGTGAGCTCGCCGGTGGCGACCCCGGTCACCCGGGAGACCAGCTCGTGGGCCTCGTCCACGATCAGCACCTCGTGCTGGGGCACTACCGGGGCGCCCTCGATGGCGTCGATGGCCAGCAGCGCGTGGTTGGTGACCACCACGTCCGCGAGCTTGGCGCGCTCGCGGGCGGCCTCCGCGAAGCACTCGGCCCCGTACGCGCACTTCGTCGCGCCCAGGCACTCGCGGGAGGAGACGGAGATCTGCGACCAGGCCTTGTCCGAGACGCCCGGGGTCAGATCGTCGCGGTCGCCGGTCTCCGTCTCGTCCGCCCAGTCGCGCAGGCGCAGCAGGTCCTTGCCGAGCTTGCTGGTGGGGGTGGCCGCTTCGAACTGGTCGAAGAGGCCCTCCTCCTCGTCCTGCGGAGCACCCTCGTGCAGGCGGTGCAGGCACAGATAGTTGGACCGGCCCTTGAGCATGGCGAACTGCGGGCGGCGGCGCAGCTGCGGATGCAGTGCCTCCACCGTCCGGGGCAGATCGCGCTCGACGAGCTGGCGCTGGAGGGCGAGGGTCGCGGTGGCCACGACCACGCGCTCGCCGTGGGCGAGGGCCGGCACCAGGTAGCCGAGGGACTTGCCGGTGCCGGTGCCGGCCTGGATGAGCCGGTGGGAGCTGTCGTCGATCGCTTCGGCGACGGCTTCGGCCATGGCCACCTGGCCGGGGCGCTCCGTGCCGCCGACGGCGGAGACGGCGGCGTGCAGCAGGTCGGGGAGGGAGGGCTTCGTCATAGCACTGCCAACCCTACGGGGCCCCACCGACAGTGAGCGCACCGGCGAGGATTCATGGGCGGTACAAAGGGTTGGGTACGGTGCCGTGCTGCACCGCGTGCGGCCGGTCGGGGCGGTCGCGGTAGCCGTCCTCGTAGAGCCGGTTCCGGTTGAGGCAGAGCCGGCCGATGCGTTCGCCGAGCAGGTCGAAGAGCTCGTAGCGGTCCTTGAGCTCGGGGAAGCGCGCCTGGTGGCGCAGGATCTCCGCGCGCACGAGGGACCAGAACTCGCTCTCCGGGACACCGAGGCGGTCCTCGCACAGGGCCGAGAGGTAGCGGAAGACGCCGACGAACAGCCCGGAGTGGATGAACTGGGGCAGGAAGTCGGCGGGCTCGGTGAGCAGGACCGCCCGGACCTCGTCGGGCAGGGAGTCCAGCTCGGGCAGCGGCTCGTCGCTGATGTTGATGTCGTCCACGAAGTCCTTGACCGCGAGCCGGACCGGGATGTCGTGCTCGTCGAAGATCACGATGGCGTTCTCGCCGTGCGGGGAGAAGACGGTGCCGTAGCGGTAGAGGAAGTGGAGGAGCGGGGGCAGCAGGGCGGCGAAGAGTCGCCGCAGCCAGACGGCGGGCGCCAGCCCGGACCGCGCGACGAGCTCGGCGGTGAAGGACCGGCCGCGCGGATCGGTGTGGAGGAGGGAGGCGAGCGTACGGGCGCGCTCGCCGGGTGCGAGGAGGCCGGTCAGCGGCTCGCGCCAGATCGCGCCGAGGAGCTCCTTGTACTGGTACGGGACCTCGGGGAGCTCGTCGTACACGGGGTGGCGGACGGTGACGGAGGCGACCTCGCCGAGCAGGACGACCCGGCATTCGTCGCGGAGGAAGGGGTCGGCGTCGCGGAGCGAGTGGATCCAGGCGGTGACGGCGGGGGCGGCGAGGGCGAGGTCGGAGGGCAGGCCGCGCCAGACCATGGTGTTGAAGACGGAGAGCGGCAGCTTGACGCTGTGCCGGTCGGGGCGGCTGAGGTTGAGGAAGGTGCGGATGGACTGCTGCGGGAGGCGTACGTCGGGATCCGCGGGGAGCGGCACGAGGGTGCCGGAGGCGAGAGCGGGGGCGAAGAGGGGCAGGACGACCTCGTCCCACTGCCAGGGGTGGACCGGGAAGTAGAGGTAGCGGAGCGGGTCGAGGCCGCGCTCGCGCAGGGCCTGGTCGAAGGCGGCTCGGGTGACGGGGTCGAGCTCGGCGGAGTAGAGGCGGGCGGGATCCTCCAGCCCGCCGGTGCCGCGGTAGGCGGCGAGCGAGGTGTGGGCGGCGAGCCAGGGCAGCCGCTGGAGGGTGCGGGCCTCGGGGGCCCAGGCGGCGGTATCGGAGGCGGAGAGTCCGATGCGGCCCTTGTTGAGGACGAGCCAGGGGTGGCCGCTCTGGTGGCCTTCCAGCGCCGCGTAGTCGAGGTCGGCGAGGACGTCGGCGGTGAGGGCCGTGTGCTCGATCCGGGCGTCGGCGGTGAGGGTGGCGCTGAGCTCGCGGACGAGGTGGCCGAGCGTGGCTCCGTCGAGGCGGAGGAGGGAGCGGGCGCGGACCAGGAAGTCGTACGGGTCGCCGAAGTCGTACGGGTCGCCGAAGGCGGTCGGGCCGGCGGATGCGGTCGGTCCGGCGGATTCGGTCGGCCTGCCGGATTCGGTCGGCGCGGCCGAGGCGAGCGGCAGCGGCAGCGGCGGGGTGAGGGTGATGGTGTCGGGGGTGACGTGCCAGCTGCCGTACGAACGGCGGCGGGCCCGGAAGCCGAGGCTGCTGCCGTCGTCGAGGGTCAGTGTCCAGGCGTCTTTGGCGGCGGCCGGGGCGGGGACGGGGCGGATGATCTCCTCGTAGGCGAACTCGGCCAGCATCTTGGCGAGCAGCCGGCGCGCGGCGGAGTCCCAGGTCGCACGGGTGAGCTCGGGCGGTGTGCAGGGGTGCTGGGGCGACGGCGGCACGGTGGGTTCCGTCGAGTCGGGGGCTGTGGGGAAGTTCGGCACGGGACTCCTCGAAGATCGGGAACTTTGCTGCGCGACGCAGAGTTTTCGAAGGGAGAGGTGCGAAGCGGCGACGACGGTCAGGGCTTGCGGGGCGGCACTCAGAGGAGATTGCGCAGCGCCCGCTCCCGGATCATCAGGGCGGCACGCTTCTCGGGTAGGTCGATTTCCGCGTAACAGCGGAATCCGGAGCTCAGGAAGGCTGATACGGAGGGGGTGTTGCGGATGTCCGGTTCCGCGATGACGCGTGTGCAGCGGGGGCGGTTGCCGAGGACCAGGTCGGCGACGGCGCGCAGCAGGGTCGTGCCCAGGCCACGGCCGCGGTTCGTGCCGTCTCCGATGAGCAGGTGGATACCGGTGTCGTGGGGGCGCGCCGGGTAGTGCCGGGAGAGCGGGTCGAGGTCGGCCCGGTAGATCTCCCAGTAGCTCATCGGCGTGCCGTCGAGGAGGCCGAGGCAGGGGATGCTGCGGCCGTCTCCGTCGAGCTGGGCACGCAGGTGGGCGGCGGTGACGGCGGCGGGGCCGGCGAGCTCCCAATAGGCGGCCACCTCTGGGTCGTTCATCCAGCCCGTGAGGAGCTCCAGGTCGCGTCCCGGCCGTACGGGTTCGAGGCGGAAGGCTCCGGCGGGTGTGGTGGCGCCGCCCCAGGTGGCAGGGGAATCGAGCAGGTCCGCCTCGGCGAGCAGGGGCAACAGGCCGGCGTTGAGGCGTGTTTCGTCGGTCGAGCACATCGGGGGCTCTTCTCCGCGTCGGCTCCGACGCGTCAATCGTGAAGGGGGTTGGTGATGGTGACGTAGACGGACTGGGTGTCGACGGGGCCGACCAGCTCGTCGAGACCGCCCAGGCGGGTGAGCAGGTTCGCCTTGCAGCGCAGGGTGGGCGAGTCGAGCAGCCGCGTGGGGAGCGGGCCGAGGCCTGCGGCCTTGGCGAGGAAGCGGCGGAAGGCGGCGAGGAGGACGCGTTCGTCAGCGAGGCGCTGGGATCCGAAGGCGCCGATGAGACCGAGCACGTTGTTGATGCCGAGGTAGTAGGCGAAGCGTTCGTCGGTGACGGCGTCGGAGACGAAGGTGTCGCTGACGCTGCCGATACCGGGGAGCCGGTGCTCCAGTTCCGCGCGGCGGGATGCGCGGAAGTAGTAGCCCTGGTTGTCGCGGTAGCGGCCGCCGATCGGCCAGCCGGCCGGGTCGAGGAGGACCAGGGTGTTCTGCTGGTGCGCTTCGAGGGCGATACCGGCGAGCGCGTCGAAGGCGAGGACCGGCAGGACCACGTGGTCGAGGTAGCGCAGGAACCACTCGGCGGCGACGGCGGACGTGGTGTGTCCGGTGGCGGCGGCGAGACCGGAGACGATCTCGGCGAGGCGGGAGCTCATGGTGGTCCGGCCGGGCCATGGGCGGGGAGCAGTGAGCGCGGCGATGCAGACGGCGTCGTCGCCCGAGCGGAAGGGGTTGTGGCGCACCAGGGCATCGAGTCCGGGCACCGGGGTGCCGTCCGGGGCGTCCACGGCGACCCAGGCGGGGTCGCGGACGATGTCGAAGGCGGGGTGGGCCGTCTGCCACTGCTCGGCGAGGCCGGTGCGGAGCAGCCGGTGCACCTCGACACCGCGGTGGAGTTCCTTGCGGAGGTTCTCCCGGCGGGAGTTGGTGATGCGCAGGCCCAGGGAGAGCTTGAGCATCGCGGGGGCGCCGGGTCGGTGGACGGTGCGAACGGAGGAGGTGGGGTACCAGGGCGCGCCGTACGGGCCTAGGTCGTGCAGGAGTCCTGCGTCACGGAGGGCGGTGACGGCAGGGCGCTGGAGCAGGTCGCGGGCCTGCCACGGGTGCAGGGGAAGGGGGGTGGCGCCGTCGGGGAGCGGGAGTCCGGGGGCGAGTCGGCCGAGGAGCTGTGGGGCGGAGACGGGGCGGCCGCGCTCGGTCCAGGCCGATTCGGTGGCAAGGGCGGCGGGTTCGACCGCGACCCAGTGCAGGGGGAAGGAGCCGTGGAGTTCGGGCGAGTAGTGGCGGGCTTCGGCCTCGGAGAGTCCTTCGCGGCTCTTCGGGTCCGGTTGGAGGGGGTGACCGAGGAGGAGTGACTGTTCGGCGGTGAGGAAGCGGTCCCCGCCCACGGGGGCCGGGGCGGTGGGGCGTTCTCGGCGGTCGGCGATGAACTCGGTGGTACGGCGCACCGAGTCGGCGACCCGGCCGACGAGGTCGGCGTTGCCGCGGCCACCGCTCGTGCCCTCACGGGAGATGAGCGCGGCGAGGGTGACGGCGTCCAGGTCGGGCGCGGTGGCGGGTGCGCCTTCGAGTCGGGCCGGGCCGAAGCGGTGCCAGCCGGCATGGGACCAGTGGCGGACGGCGACGCGCAGGGCGGCGCCGGAGGCGGGGAGGGGGATGCGCAGGGGGGTTCCGGTCAGGCCGTCGGGGCGGCCGAGTCCGGCTTCGCGGACCCAGCACCGCAGCAGGTTCTCCACCGCCGCGGCCTCGGCGGCGACCGCCGGGTCCGGGTGGTCCAGGAGGTCGGGCAGCGCGGCGGGCTCCGGTCGGGCGGGGCCCGTCCACCCGGCCCGGGGTCTGGGGGTGCCGTCCTTCTGCCGCGGAACGGTGGCTGCCGCCCCGGCCCCGGCGGCGGGGCCCTGCGCGAGCGGCGCGCCGAGGGCGCCCGCGGGGCTCCGTGGCGGGAGCTCCGGCGTGGCTCCGCCGGGCGGGGCCGGCGTAACGGAGCGGGGCCCGGCGGCCGGGTCGGGGGCAGCGCCGTGCGCTCCGGAGACTCCGGCTGCCGACGCGGGGGCCTGCCCGGGTTCCGCGCCCGAAGGGGTTCCGGGGAGTGCGGCCGGCGGCGCCGTGGCCGGGCTCGGGGCCTGCCATGCCAGGGCGGGCGCGGGCCCGGTGACCGGCGGCGATGACGGCTGCCCCGGGGCGGGGGGCGGTGTGGCGGCGCTCGCGGGCGCCGGCTGCCCGGCGGGGTCGGGGAGTGGCTGCGGGTGCGCCGGTGCCTGTGGTGCGGCGGGCTCCGGCGTCGGCTGCTGCGCGGCCGAGGTCTCCGGAAGGGGGTTCGGGGTGGTGGGGGTGGACTGGTGCGGCTCTGACATCGCGGGTCCTCGGGGTGGCGGTCAGTGGATCCGGCCGGCGGCGGCCGGGATGGCGTCGGCCAGGCGGTCGAGGACCGCCGCGGCCTGCTCGTCGGTCAGGGTCAGCGGGGGGAGCAGGCGGACTACGGCGCCGTGGCGGCCGCCGAGTTCGACGATCAGGCCGCGGTCCAGGCACTCCTGGCGGACGGCCGTGGCGAGGGCCGGTGCGGCGGCCCCGGTGTCGGGATCGACGAGTTCGACGCCGATCATCAGGCCCCGGCCCCGGACCTCTCCGATGCAGGGATGGTGGGCGGCCAGGCCTCGCAGGGCCGTCAGCATCCGCTCGCCCAGGGCGGCGGCGCGCTCGGCGAGCCGGTTCTCGCGCACGAAGGCGAGCGTCGCGGTGCCGGCGGCCATGGCCAGCTGGTTGCCGCGGAAGGTCCCCGCGTGCGCCCCCGGGGCCCAGACGTCCAGGCCGGCCCGGTACACGATCACCGCGAGCGGCAGGCTGCCGCCGATCGCCTTGGACAGGACCATCACGTCGGGTACCACCCCGGCGTGGTCGACACCCCAGAAGGCGCCGGTCCGGCCCACCCCCGTCTGCACCTCGTCGGCGATCAGCGGGATCCCCCTCGCCGCGGTGATCTCGCGCATCCGGCGCAGCCAGGCGTCCGGGGCGGGGATGACCCCGCCCTCGCCCTGCACGGGTTCGACGATCAGGCCGGCGGGGGCGGGCACCCCGCCCTTGGGGTCGTCCAGCAGGTTCTGCGTCCAGCGGGCCGCGAGTTCGGCGCCCTCGGGGCCGCCGACGCCGAACGGGCAGCGCAGGTCCTGCGGGTACGGCAGCCGGGTCACCCGTACGTCCGGGGCGCCGCCCGAGGCGTTCAGGGCCCCGGTGGTCATCCCGTGGTAGGCCCCGGTGAAGGCGAGCAGCCCGGAGCGCCCGGTCGCGGTGCGGACCAGGGTGAGGGCGGCCTCCACGGCATCCGTTCCGGCCGGCCCGCAGAACTGGATGCGCGCGTCGGCGGCCAGCTCGGGCGGCAGGTTGGCGAACAGCTCGGTGGTGAAGGCGTCTTTGACGGGGGTCGCGAGGTCCAGCACGTGCAGGGGCGCCCCCGAGTCCAGGACGCCGCGGATGGCCTGGAGCACCACCGGGTGGTTGTGCCCCAGGGCGAGGGTGCCGGCGCCGGAGAGGCAGTCGAGGTAGCGCCGCCCGTCGGCTCCCTCGATGGTCAACCCGCGGGCCCGCACCGGGACGATGGGCAGGGAACGCGCGTACGTCCGGGCGGCGGACTCCCGTTGGGACTGCCTGCGCAGGATTCCGTCGGTGGCGGCGGAGCCGCCGAGGCCCGGTACCCGGCCTCCCTGCGGCGGTACGTGCGGCGGGATCTGTGTCGTCGCGGCCGCAGCCGCGGCCGGCTCGGTCAAAGCCACGAGTGTCGGTCCTCCCGCACTGATTGCTCTTCCGGATTGCGCCTCGAACACGAACGCTGCTCCCCCATCCCCCGTACGTACCAACGACGGTGACGGCGACGGATCACGGGTGGGCCCAAGATCCTTGCCCCGCAAGGGCCCAGCGCAAGGAACCGCAGCCCCGGGCTGTGTCGTCCTGGGCGGCAGCGGCATAGTGGGGGGCTGCACTCCACGCCTCGACATCACCAGGGGGACGAACGACATGCGACCGAACCGACCGGTCACCGCGATCCTGTGCGCGGCCGCGCTCGCGCTGACCGCGGCGGCCTGCGGCCCCGGCGACGGGGAGGCCGGCGGCGACGCCAAGCCGACCGTGGCGGCGAGCCTCCCGGGCGCGGACGGGATCAAGATCCCGGACCAGCTCAAGGACAAGCTCAAGGAACACGGCATCGACCTGGAGAAGTGGAAGGGGGGTGAGTGGAAGAACTGGAAGAAGGAGGACTGGCTCCGCGAGGCGGGCGACTACATCAACCCGATCATCGAGGGCCTGTGGGACCCGGACCGCATGCGTGACGCCGAGCAGCCGCAGCGCCCGTCCGTCGACCCGGACGCGGGCAAGGACCAGGGCGTCTCCGACCCGACCCCGGCGGCGGTGACGGCCAAGCCCGCGAACCCGCCCTACCACCAGAGCGTGCCGGAGTCCGGCAAGGTCTTCTTCGACGGCCCCGAGGGTTCGATGGTCTGCTCGGCGACCGTGGTCAAGGACCCGGCCCACCCCGGCAAGTCGAACATGGTCTGGACGGCCGGCCACTGCGTGCACGCGGGCAAGTCAGGCGGCTGGTACCGCAACATCGCCTTCGTCCCGTCCTACAACAACGCGGGCAAGCCGGCGGCGCAGCTCAAGGGCGCGCCCCGCGAGCAGGTGGCACCGTACGGCGTCTGGTGGAGCGACTGGGCGCAGACCTCCGACCAGTGGATCGCGACCGGCGGTCCGACCGGCGGCGCGGGTGCCCCGTACGACTTCGCGGTGCTGCACGTGACGCCCGAGAAGGGCAGCGGGAAGTCCCTGGAGGAGACGGTCGGTTCGGCGCTGCCGGTGGAGTTCGCCGCTCCGGCGGTGCCGAAGGTCGCGAGCATCACGGCGACGGGCTACCCGGCGGCGGCTCCGTTCGACGGCCAGAAGGCCTTCCAGTGCACGGACAAGCCGGGCCGCCTGTCCCTGAGCGCGACGGACCCGGTGATGTACCGCATCGGCTGCACCATGACCGGCGGTTCCTCCGGTGGCGGCTGGGTCGCGGCGGGCGCCGACGGCAAGCCGGCGCTGGTGTCGAACACCTCGATCGGTCCGGCCAAGGCGGGCTGGCTGGCCGGACCCCGGCTGGGTCCGGAGGCGAAGGGCATCTTCGACGCCGTCAGCCGCAAGTTCAAGTAGCCCCGGAGCAGGTCTGACAACGACTGAGGCCCCCTGCGTCGCAGGGGGCCTCAGTCCGTCAGAGCCTCAGAAGGTCATACCGTCGGGCCTGCTCACCGCTTGGCGAGCGCGTACGGCGCCAGGTCCGCCGCCAGCTCCTGGTGGACCCGCGCCTTGAGCAGGGTGCCGTCCGGGGTGTGCTCCTCGGAGATCACCTCGCCCTCGGCGTGCGCCTTGGCGACGAGCGAGCCGCGCGTGTACGGAACCATGGCCTCGACCTCGACCTCGGGCCGCGGCAGCTCGGAGTCGATGAGCGCGAGGAGTTCCTCGATGCCCTGGCCCGTCCGCGCCGAGACGGCGATGGAGTGCCGCTCGATCCGCAGCAGCCGCTGCAGCACGAGCGGATCCGCGGCGTCCGCCTTGTTGATCACCACGATCTCGGGCACGTTCACCGCGCCGACCTCGCGGATCACCTCGCGCACCGCCGCCAGCTGCTCCTCCGGTGCCGGGTGCGAGCCGTCCACGATGTGCAGGATGAGGTCGGAGTCCCCGACCTCCTCCATCGTGGAGCGGAACGCCTCGACCAGGTGGTGGGGCAGGTGCCGGACGAAGCCGACGGTGTCGGCCAGGGTGTAGACCCGGCCGCTCGGCGTCTCGGCCCGGCGCACGGTCGGGTCGAGGGTGGCGAACAGCGCGTTCTCCACCAGCACGCCCGCGCCCGTGAGGCGGTTGAGCAGCGAGGACTTGCCCGCGTTGGTGTAGCCGGCGATGGCGACCGAGGGCACCTTGTTGCGGCGCCGTTCCTGCCGCTTGATGTCGCGGCCGGTCTTCATCTCCGCGATCTCCCGGCGCATCTTCGCCATCTTCTCGCGGATCCGTCGCCGGTCGGTCTCGATCTTGGTCTCACCGGGACCTCGGGTGGCCATGCCGCCACCGCCGCCGCCACCCATCTGACGGGACAGCGAGGCACCCCAGCCTCGCAGGCGCGGCAGCATGTACTGCATCTGCGCGAGCGCGACCTGCGCCTTGCCCTCTCGGGACTTGGCGTGCTGGGCGAAAATGTCGAGGATGAGGGCGGTCCGGTCGACCACCTTCACCTTGACGACGTCTTCGAGGGCGATGAGCTGGCCGGGGCTGAGCTCGCCGTCGCACACGACGGTGTCGGCGCCGCTCTCCATGACGATGTCACGCAGCTCGCGCGCCTTGCCCGAGCCGATGAAGGTGGCCGGGTCGGGCTTGTCACGGCGCTGGATCACACCGTCGAGCACGAGGGCGCCCGCCGTCTCGGCGAGAGCGGCGAGCTCCGCGAGGGAGTTCTCCGCGTCGGTCACCGTGCCCGAGGTCCAGACACCGACGAGTACGACACGCTCCAGGCGCAGCTGCCGGTACTCGACCTCGGTGACGTCTTCGAGCTCGGTGGAGAGGCCGGCCACGCGGCGCAGGGCCGCGCGCTCCGAGCGTTCGAGCTGCTCGCCGTCCCGGTCTCCGTCGATCTCGTGGCTCCAGGCGACGTCCTCTTCCATCAGGGCATCGGCCCGAAGGCTCTCGGTGAAGCTCTGCGAGTCGCGCACGTCCTGAGCGTCCTGTGCGTCCCGCGCGTCCTGGGAAGGGGAAGAAGAGGAGGTCATTGGATCCTTACGTCGATTCGAATAGCACTGTCACGTTAACTGTCACGTCCAACGTGTCACACCGCCCGGGGATTCCCGAACGGCCCGTCGATGGTGACATGCCCGCTCCTCGCCGGTCACACCCTTTATTTGACGGGCGCGGTCCCGCTCCACTCCGGGTGCCCCGGCATCGCCGGGGTCGTCTTCCCGTACAGCCAGCGCTGCAGGAAGGCCGTCAGGTCCCGGCCCGCCTCCTGCGAGGCCAGGCGTACGAAGTCCTCGGTGCCGGCGACCCCGTCCCGGTTCTCGGCGACCCAGCGCCGCTCGATGCGGTCGAAGGCCTGGACGCCGATCTCCTGGCGCAGCGCGTAGAGGATCAGTGCGGCCCCGTCGTAGACCACCGGCCGGAACAGCCCGATCTTCTGGCCGGGTGCGGCGGCCTTCGGGGCGGCCGGGGGGCCTCCGGCCGCCCGCCACTGGTCGGAGCGCTGGTACGCCTCGCGCATGCGCCGCTCCAGGGAGTACTTGCCGAGCCCGTCGGCGTACAGGGCCTCGTACCAGGTGGCGTGTCCTTCGTTGAGCCACAGGTCGGACCAGGTCCGCGGGGTGACGCTGTTGCCGAACCACTGGTGGGCGAGCTCGTGGACCATCACGGCTTCGACGTACCACTCGGGGTAGCCCTCGCCCGTGAACAGGCTCCGCTCGAAGAGCGAGAGGGTCTGCGTCTCCAGCTCGAAGCCGGTGGACGCCCGGGCGATCAGCACCCCGTAGTTCTCGAAGGGGTAGCGGCCGACCCGCTCCTCCATCCACGCGACGTGGCCCGCGGTCTTCTTCAGCCAGGGGTCCAGCTTCTCCCGGTCGGCGGCGGGCACCACATCGCGCAGGGGCAGCCCGTGCGGCCCGGTGCCGTGGACCACGGCGGAGTGGCCGACGGAGACCTGGGCCAGCTCGGTGGCCATCGGGTGCCGGGTCTTGTACGTCCAGGTCGTCGAGGGACCCCAACGGAGGGCGGGGGCCACCGGCACCCCGTTGGCGACGGCCGTGAGCCCGGCCGGGGCGGTGATGTGGAAGGTGAAGTACGCCTTGTCGGCCGGGTGGTCGTTGCAGGGGAAGACGCGGTGGGCGGCGTCCGCCTGGTTGGCCATGGCCAGGCCGTCCTCGGTGGGCACCCAGCCGCCGTCCCCGCGCCCGCGCGGGTCGCTGGTGTGGCGGACGGTGATGCGCAGCGGCATGTTGTCCGGGACGGCGTGCGCGGGGGTCAGTACGAGGTCCTCGCCCACGCTCTCGAACCGCGCCGGCTCCCCGTTGACCTCGGCGGACGCCACCTTGCCGTGGGTGAAGTCCAGATTGATGCGCTCCAGCGGCTCCAGCGCCCGGGCGTCGATGACGGTGACCGCGTCGAGCGGGCTCTGGTTGTCCTTGTAGGCGAAGGACAGGTCGTACGAGAGCACGTCGTACCCCGGGTTCCCCAGCTCGGGGAAGAGCCGGTCGCCGATGCCCAGCGGCTTCGGCGGGGGCAGTACGGCGGCGACGAGGGTCAGGGAGGCCGCGGCGAGCAGGGCGGCGCGCAGGCGCGGAGAGGAGAGCTGCATCCCCCACCGCTTACCAGCGCCCGCCGCGGGGCCGTGCACGGCGCGCGACGGTTCCACCCGAACGGGACCTTCCGTAGCCGCCCGGTGACACGCGAAGGGCCCCGCCCGGCCCGCCCGACCCGCCCGGCCCCGGGAGGCCTATGAGGTGTCTTGCCGATCGAGCCGGATCACGCCGTGAGCCGGGCCTGATCGGCAGGACACCCCCTACACGCGGCTGACGTCGTACACGCCCGGCACGTCCCGCATGGCACGCATCAGCGCGGGCAGCCCGGCCGCGTCGGGAAGCTGGAGGGTGTAGCTGTGCCGGACCCGCTGCTCGACCGGGGGTTCCACGGTCGCGGAGACGACCTCGACGCCCTCGCGGGCGATGGCCTCGGTCAGATCGGCCAGCAGGTGCGGGCGGCCGAACGATTCAGCGAGCAGGGTGACCCGGCAGTCCGCCGTGGCCCGCCAGTGCACGGCGACGGAGGTACGGCCCACCGCGCGCATCTGCGCGACCGCCGCGCAGTGGATGCGGTGCACGGTGACGGCCCCGCCGCGGACCACGAACCCGGCGACGGCGTCGGGCGGTACCGGCGTGCAGCACCCGGCCAGCCGTACGGGCGCGTCCGGCAGGTCGGCGACCGCGTTGGCCCCGCCGCCCCGGGCCCCGATCACCGACAGCGGCGCCCGCGCGGCGGTGGTCGTGGCCATCGCCCGGCCGGGGTGGGCTTCGAGCCAGCTGCTGATGGCGATCCTGGCGGCCGGGGTCCGGGCGTGGTCCAGCCATTCGGTGGCCGGTCCCGAGGTGGCGTCGTGCGCGAGCAGCAGCTGCACGGTGTCCCCGTCGGACAGCGGGGAGGACAGGGAGGTGAGGCGCCCGTTGACCCGGGCGCCGATACAGCCGTGGGCCGCCTCGCCGTGCTGCGCGTAGGCGGCGTCGATGCAGCTGGCCCCGGCCGGCAGGCCCAGGGTGCCCCCGTCCGCCCGGAACACGGTGATCTCCCGGTCCTGCGCCAGTTCCGCGCGGAGCACGCTCCAGAAGGTGTCGGGGTCGGGCGCGGACTGCTGCCAGTCGAGCAGCCTGCTCAGCCAGCCGGGCCGGGTGGGGTCCACCCGCTCCTCGTCCGGGTCCGCGGCGGCGTCGGGCATGGCGGTGGCGTACGGATTGCCGAGCGCGACCACACCGGCCTCCGCGACGCGGTGCATCTGGCGGGTCCGCACGATGACCTCGGCCACGTAGCCCTCGGGCGTGGCGACGGCGGTGTGCAGCGACTGGTAGAGGTTGAACTTGGGGGTGGCGATGAAGTCCTTGAACTCCGAGACCACCGGGGTGAAGCAGGTGTGCAGCTCTCCCAGCACCCCGTAACAGTCGGCGTTCTCGCCGACGAGGACGAGGATGCGGCCGAAGTCGGAGCCGCGCAGCTCGCCGCGGGTCCGGGCGATCCGGTGTACGGAGACGAAGTGCCGCGGCCGGACCTGCACTTCGGCGGCGATGCCCGCTTCGCGCAGGACGGCCCGTACGGAGTCGGCGATGGCGGGCAGCGGGTCGCGTTCGCCGGCGTGGGCGGCGATGAGCGCGCGGGTGCTCTCGTACTCCTCGGGGTGCAGGATCGCGAAGACGAGATCCTCCAGCTCGGTCTTGAGTGCCTGGACACCGAGCCGTTCGGCGAGCGGGATGAGGACGTCCCGGGTGACCTTCGCGATGCGGGCCTGTTTCTCGGGGCGCATCACGCCCAGGGTGCGCATGTTGTGCAGCCGGTCGGCGAGTTTGATGGACATCACGCGGACGTCGTTGCCGGTGGCGACGAGCATCTTGCGGAAGGTCTCGGGTTCGGCGGCGGCGCCGTAGTCGATCTTCTCCACCTTGGTGACGCCGTCGACGATGAAGCAGACCTCGTCGCCGAACTCCGCGCGGACCTGATCGAGGGTCACCTCGGTGTCCTCGACGGTGTCGTGGAGCAGAGAGGCCGTCAAGGTGGTGGTCTCGGCGCCGAGTTCGGCGAGGATCAGGGTGACGGCGAGCGGATGTGTGATGTACGGCTCACCACTTTTTCGCATCTGACCCCGGTGCGAGGTCTCCGCGAGCAGATAAGCGCGGCGCAGAACGGACATATCAGCGTCCGGATGGTGGGCGCGATGTGCCTCCGCGACGTGCCCGATCGCGTCCGGGAGGCGGTCCCGGGACGTGGGCCCGAGCAGGGCCGCGCGCCCGAGTCGGCGCAGATCGAGCCTGGTCCGGCCACGTCTGCGGAGCTCAGGGGGCGCTTCGGGGTGTGCTTCGGGGTTCGTGGCCTCTGCACTCATGGGCACCTCCGGCGGCTTCGACCGGCGGTGGCGGGCATGGGGTGAGCCCTCAGGGCCGGTGCCTGATGTTACCGACCCCACCACGTGGCGCAGTCCACCTCTCGCTCAGCGTGAAACGGATCACCCATTAGAGGGAAGCTTCAGCCGAAAGCCGTTTCGGTGAGCCAGGCTTCGTCGAACTCGCCCGCAGCCACGATCACGGCCGGTCCGGTCATGTCGATCCGCCCGTCGGGGTGTTCGGTGATGGTCAGGGTGCCGCCGGGGAGATCGACGGTGTAGGTGACCGGTTCGCCGGTGACGGCAGGGTCCACACCGTCGCGGCGGATGGCGGCCACGGCGACGGCGCAGGCGCCCGTACCGCAGGAGCGGGTCTCGCCGGAACCGCGCTCGTGGACGCGCATGGCGACGTGCCGGGGGCCGCGGTCGACGACGAACTCGACATTGACCCCGGTCGGGTAGGCGGACGCCGGGCTGAACTCGGGGGCGGCGTACAGGTTTCCGGCGTCGTCGAGGCTTTCAACGAACGCCACCGCGTGCGGGTTCCCCATGTTCACGTTGCGCGCGGGCCAGCTCCGGGAGTCGACGCCGACCGTGACCTCGCCCTCGGGGAACTCGGCCCGGCCCATGGAGACGGTCACGTCGCCGCTCTTGTCGAGGTGCACCCGCTTGACGCCGCCTCGGGTGGCGACGGCGAGGTCGCCGGGCTCGACGTGGCCGGCGTACTGGAGGTAGCGGGCGAAGACGCGTACGCCGTTGCCGCACATCTCGGCGACGGAGCCGTCGCTGTTGCGGTAGTCCATGAACCACTCCGCCTCGTCGGCCAGGTGCGCCGCCTCGGGGTGCGCGGCGGACCGGACGACGTGCAGGACGCCGTCCGCACCGATCCCGGCCCGCCGGTCGCACAGCTTCGCGACGGCGGACGCCGGCAGCTCGATGGCGTTGTCCGGGTCCGGGACGATCACGAAGTCGTTCTCGGTGCCGTGGCCCTTGAGGAAGGAGAGGGTGGTCTGCGTCACCGGGCCATGGTACCGAGCCCCTGCTCAGAGGCGCAGAACCGTCCGGTGGGCGGTCAGCGGAGCCGGGCGACCCGGTACACGGCGAGAGCGACGACGGCCAGGATCACCGCGGCGTACAGCGCGGCCATGCGCCAGTCCGGGCGGCGGCCGCTGCCCCGGGCCGGGAGCCCCGGCCACGTGTAGCCCACCCGGCGGGCGGCCATCATTCCCCAGCCCCCGGCGCAGCAGCTGATGAGGAAGCCGAGCATGGCCACCACGGCTCCGCCGTCGCCGAACTCGAAGGCGAGCGGGAAGGCGAACATCAGCGAGCCGGCGGCGGCGAGCATCACGATGGGGGCGATCTGCCACAGGCGCAGGAGGCGCTGCGGACGCAGTTCGACCTCGAACTCGGGCCCCGCGGCCGCCTCGGCCTCGGCGGAGTCCGGGGCGTCCGGGCCGTCGGTGGTCAGTCGCGCGGGATCGGCGGGAAGCCCGAGACCTGCGGATCCGTCCGTCCCGTCGACAAGCGTCGGGTCCGCTTCCCTCCGGGTGTCGTCCCGCCCGGTGTCGCGAGGGCCGGCCTCCATCGCCACGCGCCCTCCCCACTCGGACTCAGTACGCCGCCATTCACCGCAGGTGACCGCACCCGCTCGAGTTTGATGATGGCACGCCCCCGGCCCCGCTACGGGCGCCCGGAGCGTCCCGATGCCATCACGTGATCAGGCTGTGACCGCTCGTTCGACCAACGACTGCGCGAGTCCGGGGAGTTCCCCCCGGTCGGCGACGCCCCCGCTGAGCCAGTGCACGCGCGGGTCGCGGCGGAACCAGGAGTCCTGACGGCGGGCGAACCGCTTGGTCGCGCGGACGGTCTCCGCCCGGGCCTCGTCCTCGGTGCACTCCCCGGCGAGCGCGGCCAGCACCTGCTGGTAGCCGAGCGCCCTGGAGGCGGTGATTCCGTCCCGCAGCCCCCGGGCCTCCAGCGCGCGGACCTCGTCCACCAGCCCGGCTTCCCACATCCGGTCCACCCGCAGCGCGATCCGCTCGTCGAGCTCCGGCCGGGCGACGTCGACGCCGATCTGCACGGTGTCGTAGACGGATTCGTGGCCGGGCAGGTTGGCGGTGAAGGGGCGGCCGGTGATCTCGATGACCTCCAGCGCGCGGACGATGCGGCGGCCGTTGCTGGGCAGGATCGCCTGGGCGGCGGCCGGGTCGGCGGCGGCCAGCCGGGCGTGCAGGGCGCCGGGGCCGCGCAGGGTGAGCTCCTCCTCCAGCCGGGCGCGGACCTCGGGGTCCGTGCCGGGGAACTCCATGACGTCCAGGGCGCCGCGGACGTACAGGCCGGATCCGCCGACGAGGACCGGCGTACGGCCCTCGGCGAGCAGTTTGTCGATCTCCAGGCGGGCCAGGCGCTGGTACTCGGCGACGTTGGCGGTGTCGGTGACGTCCCAGATGTCGAGGAGGTGGTGCGGCACACCCTCGCGCTCCTCGGTCGTCAGCTTGGCGGTGCCGATGTCCATCCCCCGGTACAGCTGCATGGAGTCGGCGTTGACGACTTCGCCGTCGAAATGACGGGCCAGGGCGACGCCCAAGTCGGACTTTCCTGCCGCGGTGGGACCGACGACGGCGATGACCCGCGGTGCGGGGGCTGCTTTCCTCACTGCCCCAGTCTCGCAAACCCCACGGCATGTACCCGATCGAGTTACGTGACGGACCGGGGACGGGGTCGTTGCCCTGGCGAGGTTCCGGCCCGGCGTACGCCCGGCGGAGGCCGGTCCGGCCAAGGCGGAACTTCACTCACACGAGTAACGTTACAGGAGTAGACATGGGCGTTTTTGATCGGTTTTTTCGTCGTAAGGACCAGGCTGCGACCGAGGAGGTCGCAGCCGAGGCCGTAGCGGCGGAGTCCGGTGCGGTCGACGAGGCCGAGGCGGTTGGTGCGGAGGCTCCCGCGGCGGAAGCCGTGGAGATCCCGAAGCAGCAGTCGGCCGAGGTGGCCGTGGACAACGAAGCCGGCGAGGGCGCCCGTACGTAGCGACCGCCAACGGAAGGTGACCCATGGGCCTGCTGGACAATCTGAAGGCCAAGCTCGCTCCGGCGAAGGAGAAGGTCGGCGACCTCGCCCAGAAGAACGAGGGCAAGATCACCGAGGGTCTGGACAAGGTGGCCAAGGCCGTGGACTCCAAGACCCACGGCAAGTACAGCGACCGGATCACGAGCGGCACGGGCAAGGCGAAGGACGCCCTGGGCAAGATCGCGCACAAGGACACCCCCGGCGGGCCGACGCCGCCGGCAGCTTCCTGACGCGGTCCCGGAAAGGGGCGCGGGACCGGCTACGGCCGATCCCGCGCCCCTTCGTCGTTCGCTCCGTCGCGCGGCCCCGGACGACCTAGGGGGCGTCCTCTAGGACCAGGCGGCTAGGACCAGGCGGCCACGAAGTACCCCACGCCGTACGGAGCCTCCTCGTACAGGAGGCGTCCGTCGAGGCCCGCTCCCTCGGCCGCGCCGGCCAGCACCTGCCAGGGGGCCCGCCCGGCGGCCTGGAGCTCGGCGGCGAGCGCGGGGTCCAGCGCGGCGAGGGCGGCCACGTCGGCGGCGCCCAGCGCACGGCCGACGGCGGCGTCGAAGGCGGCGGCGCGCTCGTCGAGGTAGCCCGGGGCCTTCAGGGTCCGCTTGGCACTGCCGTCACCCATCACGAGCAGCGCGATCCGGGCGTCGCCCTCGGCGATCTCCCGGCCCGCCTCCAGACACCGCGCGGTGTCCAGCGATTCGCCCACCCCGAAGCCCTCCAGCGGGGCGGAGCCCCACCGGGCGCGCTCGAGCAGCCAGGCACCCACGGCCAGCGAGGGCGGCAGCAGGCGCGGCCCCTCCTCGCCCTCCCCGAGCTGTACCTCGGCCTCGACGCCGAAGCCGCGGAAGGTGCCGCGGGCCCCCTGGAGGTAGGCCCCGAGATGGTCCTGGTCGGCGGCTCCCACCACGACGAGCAGGTCGGGCCGGGACGCGGCGAGCACCGCCAGCGCGTCGGAGCAGGCGGTGCGGGCGTCGCCGAGTTCGGCGGCGGCCCCCGCGGCGACCTCCGGCACGAGCAGCGGCGGGGCGGGACAGACGGCAGCGGCTACGAGCATGATCCGCAGCCTAACGCCAGCGCGGCTTTTGCAGTGGCGTTGCGGTGCGCGTGCTCGATGGGCGCTTGCCCAGGCCCGCGCGGAGCTGGGTGTGGCTCGCCGGAGTGGCGCAGCGCGCCTTCATGCACCTGGGGCTCCGCCCCAGCCCCCGCGCCTCAAACGCCGGCGAGGCTGGGATTACTGCGGCGCCGCGCAGCCCGAAGTCGCCACCGGCAGCGGGGCCGGGACGCCCAGCGTCGGGATGCCGAGCATGACGCCGGCGGGCTGGGCCGGGGCGGCGTTGCGCTTCTCCCAGGCGTCGCCGGCGCGGGTGCGGCGTACGGTCAGCGTCGGGCCCTCGGCCAGCAGGTGGTGCGGGGCCGCGTAGGTGATGTCCACGGTGACCACGTCACCCGGGCGGACCTCCGCCTCCGGCTTCGTGAAGTGGACCAGGCGGTTGTCGGGGGCGCGGCCGGACAGGCGGTGCGTGGCGCCGTCCTTGCGGCCCTCGCCCTCCGCGACCATGACCTCCAGGGTGCGGCCGACCTGCTTCTTGTTCTCCTCCCAGGAGATCTCCTCCTGGAGGGCGACCAGGCGCATGTAGCGGTCCTGCACGACCTCCTTGGGGATCTGCCCGTCCATGTCGGCGGCGGGGGTGCCGGGCCGCTTGGAGTACTGGAAGGTGAAGGCGTTCGCGAAGCGGGCCTCGCGCACCACGTGCATCGTCTGCTGGAAGTCCTCCTCCGTCTCACCGGGGAAGCCGATGATGATGTCGGTGGAGATCGCGGCGTGCGGGATCGCGGCGCGGACCTTCTCGATGATGCCGAGGAACCGGTCCTGGCGGTACGAGCGGCGCATCGCCTTGAGGATCGGGTCGGAGCCGGACTGCAGCGGCATGTGCAGCTGCGGCATCACGTTCGGGGTCTCGGCCATCGCCGCGATCACGTCGTCCGTGAAGTCGCGCGGGTGCGGGGAGGTGAAGCGGATCCGCTCCAGGCCCTCGATCTGGCCGCAGGCGCGCAGCAGCTTGCTGAAGGCCTCGCGGTCGCCCAGGTCGGAGCCGTACGCGTTCACGTTCTGGCCGAGCAGGGTGATCTCCGAGACGCCTTCGGCGACCAGGGCCTCCACCTCGGCGAGGATGTCGCCGGGGCGGCGGTCCTCCTCCTTGCCGCGCAGCGCCGGGACGATGCAGAAGGTGCAGGTGTTGTTGCAGCCGACGGAGATCGAGACCCAGGCGGCGTACGCGGACTCGCGGCGGGTCGGGAGCGTGGAGGGGAACGCCTCCAGCGACTCGGCGATCTCGACCTGCGCCTCTTCCTGGATGCGGGCGCGCTCCAGCAGCACGGGGAGCTTGCCGATGTTGTGCGTACCGAAGACGACGTCGACCCAGGGGGCCTTCTTGACGATCGTGTCGCGGTCCTTCTGCGCGAGGCAGCCGCCGACGGCGATCTGCATGCCGGGGCGCTTCGTCTTCATCGGGGCCAGCCGGCCGAGGTTGCCGTACAGCTTGTTGTCGGCGTTCTCGCGGACCGCGCAAGTGTTGAAGACCACGACGTCGGCGTCGCCGTCGGAGCCCTCGGGCGCCCGGACGTAGCCGGCGTCCTCCAGCAGACCGGAGAGCCGCTCCGAGTCGTGCACGTTCATCTGGCACCCGTAAGTGCGCACCTCGTAGCTTCGCTTCACGTCCACTGCCTGGCTCCGGTCGCTGCTGGTCATGCAACAAGGGTAGGCGGTACCCGGAAGGCCTCCGGTCCCCCGGGCGGCTCACGCCGTGACAGGACGGCGGGCGGGTGGCAGGATCGCGGCCATGCCTCTCGTACCGCCCCATGTCAGCAGGCGCCACGCCCTGCGGGCCCTGGTGGCCGTACTCGCCCTGCTCGGGGTCCTGACCTGGTGGCTGAAGCCCTTCGGGGAGCCGGAACTGCGGGGCGAGCTGACCTTCAGCACGGGCGCCCGGACCGGGGTCTACCACCGGTACGGACAGCTGCTGGAGCAGGCGCTCAAGCGGGACATGCCCGGGGTGGACGTAGAGCTGAAGACCAGCGAGGGCTCGCGGGAGAACCTGCAGCGGGTGGCCTCCGGGGAGGCCGATTTCACGGTGGCGACGGCGGACGCGGTCGCCCAGTACCAGCATGACGGGAAGCCCGGCGCGGCGCGGCTGCGCGGCTGCGCGCGGCTCTACGACGACTACGTGCAGCTGGTGGTGGCGGCCGGGTCCCCGGTGCAGTCGGCGCGGGACCTGCGGGGCAAGCGGGTCGCGATCGGCCAGCCGGGATCCGGGGTGCGGCTCGTCTCCGAGCGGCTGCTCGTCGCGGCCAAGCTGGACCCGACCCTGGACATCACGCCGGTCTCCATCGGCATCGACACCATGCCGGCCGAGCTGGAGGCCGGCCGGATCGACGCGTTCTTCTGGTCCGGCGGCCTGCCCACCAACGCGGTGCGCGAGCTGTCGGAACGGTTCGACATCCGGCTCGTGCAGCTCGGCGACCTGGTGGAGCCGCTCCAGCAGGGCGGCAGCCCGGCGCGCTACTACCGCACGGCGGTGATGCCGCAGGACGCGTACGCACGGGCGCGCAACACCAGCCCGGTGACGACCGTGGCCGTGCCGAACCTGCTGGTGACCACCGAGGGGACGGACCCCGAGCTGACGGAGCTGCTCACGCGGACGGTGATCCTCAGCCGCGACCGCGTCGGCCGCGAGGTGCACGCGGCGCAGCTGGTGGACCTGCGGACGGCGATCTACACCGATCCCCTGGAGCTGCACGAGGGCGCGGGCCGGTACTACCGGTCCGTCAAGCCCTGACGGTCACGACGAGGAGGTGTGCGGCAGCAGCATCATCGCCGCCGCGGCCGCGCCGATCAGGCCCGCGTCGGTGCCCAGGGTGGCCGGTACCACCTGGAGCTCCTTGACGAACGAGAGCGTGGCGTAGTCCGCGAGGTGGGTGCGGATCGGGGCGAAGAGGGTGTCGCCGGAGGCGGCGACCCCACCGCCGATGACCGCGATGTCCGTCTCGACGAGGGTGGCGGTGGCTGCGATGGCGGCGGCCAGGGCGCGGCCGGCGCGGTCGAAGGCGGCCAGGGCGATCGGGTCGCCGACGGCCGCCGCCGCGGCCACGCCCGCGGCCGTCGCATCACGGGCGCCGCCGGGGGTACGGGCGCTGCCGGGGGTACGGGCGCTACCGGGGCCTGCCGGGCCGTCCGCCGGGGTCCAGCCCTGGGCCAGGGCCCAGCGGGCGATCGCCGTGCCGGAGGCGATCGACTCGACGCAGCCGCGGCCGCCGCAGGCGCACGGTTCGCCTTCGCCGTCGAAGGCCACGCTGATGTGGCCGATGTGCCCCGCGTTGCCGGTGGGGCCGGCGTGGAGCTGGTTGTTCAGGATCAGGCCGCCTCCGACGCCCGTGGAGACCACCATGCAGAGCGCGTTCGCGTGGCCGCGGGCCGCGCCCAGCCAGTGCTCGGCCGCCGTCATCGCCACGCCGTCGCCGGCCAGCACGGTCGGCAGCTCGGCCCCGCGCGCCGCGAGCTCCGCCGCGACCCGGGCCTGGACCGGGAAGGCCCGCCACGCCCCGATGTTCACCGGGCTGACCGTGCCCCGGGAGGCGTCCACCGGGCCGGCGCTGCCGATCCCGCAGCGGACCGCCGAGGGCCACAGCGGCGAGCCGGACAGGTCGGCGATGACCTCGCCCACCGCGGCCATGACGGCGTCCGCGTCCACCCCGCGCGGGGTCGGGCGGCGGGTCGTGGCCGTCATCGTGCCGTCGGGGTGCACGAGCGCACCCGCGATCTTCGTACCGCCGATGTCGATCGCCACCGTCAGGCCGGCGGCCGCTGCGGCGGCCCGCGGTGTGGGGAACGGGGCGGTGGGGGTGATCACTGTGGCGGCTCCAGGAAGGGTTCAGGATTCAGTATGCGCCGGGGGCGGCGCCGTGCTCTCGCGAGGCTCCAGTCGCGGCTGCTCGCTCACCCGGACCCCGGCCGGGCTGCCCGCGAGGACGGCGAGGAGTTCCTCTGCGGCGAGCCGGCCGAAGCCCGCGGTGTCGCGCACGAGGGCGGTGAGCCGGGGGTGGGTGACCCGGCAGAGCGCGGAGTCGTCCCAGGCCACGATCGACAGCCGGCCCGGCACGGGGATGCCCAGCTCGGCGGCGACCGCGCTGCCCGCTATGGCCATCACGTCGTTGTCGTAGACGAGCGCGGTGGGGGGCTGCGGCTCGGCCAGGACCCGGCGAGTGGCCGCCGCGCCCTCGGCGTCGGAGTAGTCGGTGACCACCGAGCGCACCTGGTCCGGGCCGAGCCCGCGCCGCGCGGCATCGGTCCGCAGGGACTCCATGCGGCGGGCCGTGTGGGCGAAGCCGGGGAGCCCGGCGATGTGGACGATCCGGCGGTGGCCCAGCCCGTACAGGTGGTCCAGGACCTGCGCCATGGCCCCCGCGTCGTCGGCCCGCACGGCGGAAAGGGCCGGGTCCGGGGTGGGGGCGCACTCGCCGACGGTGACCGCGGGCAGGCCCAGCTGCCCGAGGAGTGCCGGGCGGGGGTCCTGGGTCCGGGGGTCGACGACCAGGACGCCGTCCACCCGCCGCTCCGCCCACCAGCGGCGGTAGACCGCGCACTCGGCGTCGATGTCCTCGACGACCTGGAACAGGAGGGCGGTCCGGGCCGCCGAGAGGACCTCCTGGATGCCGGAGACGAGCTGGAGGAAGAAGGACTCGACGCCGAGGGTGTGCGCGGGCCGGGCGAGGACGAGCCCGACGGCTCCGGAGCGTTCGCCGGACAGGGCGCGGGCCGCGCTGTTGGGCTGCCAGCCGAGTTCCTCGGCGACGCGGCGGATCCGGGCCCGGGTGTCCTGCGAGACGCCCGGCCGGTCGTTGAGCGCGAAGGACACGGCGCTCTCCGACACCCCGGCCCGGCGGGCGATGTCCTTGATGGTGGGTCTGCGGGCCATGGCCTGCCTCATTCATCCTTCGATGCGGACTGCGATGGCCGGACCGTACGCGATCCTGCCCTGGCAGACCGCCTTGACCACCACCCAGTAGTCCCCGGGAGGGGTGTCGAGCGGCGGCCGGAGCCCGAACCCGACCTCCGCGGGGCGGTCCGCCGTGATGTGCAGGGGCAGCACGGCGGGGGCCGTCAACTGCCAGCCCCCGTACGGGGAGACGGCGTGGGCCCGGCCCGTCAGCGCACTCCTGATGCCGGTGGCGCCGATCCGGGCCCGTACGAGGCCCCGCGCGCCGGGGGCGAGCGTGACGGCCTGCTCGACGGCCTCCACCCACAGCCCGGCCGGAACCGGGCCACCGGGGACGGTCACGGTCAGCCCGTCCTCGAACTCCCCCGCCGGGGTGGCGGCGAGGATCCGGACGAGGTGTTCGCCGGGCTCGGCCCCGGTCGCGGGCACCACGCTCAGCGGGATCCGCACGTGTCCGCCGGGCGGGAGGTCCACGGTCCGCCGGGTCCAGGAGGCGCGCCAGCCGTCGGGGGCACGGACCTCCAGCGCGACGGATCCGCCCGCGGCGGCGTGGGAGGCGAGGGTCACCGCCGCCGCGGACGCAGCCCCGTCACACGTCACGGTGTACGGCGCGTCCCCCAGCGGGGCCGTGCCCGTGTTGTGCAGCCAGTAGCGGCTGAACACCGGCTGGTGCGGCTCCCGTTCGCCCTGCCGCAGCGGCATGCCCGATTCCGTGGGCAGCAGCACGGTGGTGGTGGCCGCGCCGCCGATGCCCGCCCCGAAGGGGCCGAGCGGGCGGTCCAGCAGGTCCGCCTCGGTGGCCGGCCCGGTGGGCCAGCGCAGCTCGGGCGCCGCCGGGCGGCCGTGCGTCTCGCGCAGCCGGACCGCCAGGCGGCCCCGCCCGCCTGATGCGCCGGGCTCCCCCTTTCCGCCCTGTCCGCCCTGGCCGCCCGGTCCGCCCTGGCCGGCTCGTTTCACGGCCTCGATCAGCACCCGGTCGGCCGGTTCCACGGTGAGGAGGGAGCGGGCCGACGGTCGCGGGCCGACCGCCGGCGCGGCCGTCACGGCGGTGAGGGGCTTGTTGAACTCCCGCCCCCGGCGCGCCAGGTCGAGCTCCCGCCAGTCCCCCTCCCCCGCGACCAGCGCGTGTTCGAAGACGTGCGTCCAGTGCTGGAGCTGGAAGGAGCTGCCGTCCGGGGCGGTGCGCCGGGGTGGGGATCCCCCCGACGGAGTCAGCGGGAGGTCCATCCACGCCCCGGACGGGCGGCCGGTGCAGGAACGCATCAGGGTGCTGTGCAGCCTCCCCGCCGTGTCCACGGCGAAGCTGGGCGTGCCCCTGACCAGGATCCCCACCGTCCGGTTCGCGTACGGGACTTCGTGCGCGTCCTCCCCGGCCCACGCCCCGGCCCACGCCCCGGCCGGTGCCCCGGCCGGTGCCTCCGCGGCTTCCAGGCGGCCCGAACCGGCGACGGCCCGGGCGAGTTCCGCCGGTGACCCGGTGTGCACCAGGACCGGCAGGTCCCGGATGCCGGTGAGGTCGCAGCCGGGGCTCCACAGTGCGCGCAGCGGGGCCCGGGCCGGGATCCACACCCGGGCGTGCTCTCGTACGGCCTGTGCGTACGCGGGATCGGCCGCCGCCAGCACCGCCGCAGTGAAGGCATTGGCCCCGGGGCCGCCGAGGGCGATCCGGACGTCCGGGAGGCTGCTGTCCACCGCCAGGTCGCCCCAGCGCGGACCGGCGGGCCGGGTGGGAGTGGCGGTGACCCCGTGGCGGCCGAGCGCGGTGACCAGCTCCCGCAGGCCGTCCGGATGTCCCGCGTCCGGCAGCACGATCTCCGCAGCGCCCAGCGCCCGGTCCGGCCCGGCCAGCGGCGCCGACAGCGCGAACCAGTTCAGGCACGGGCTGTCCAGGGTCCACGGGGCCCGGGCGCCGTCGGCCCCCGCATCCGCCTCGGGGAAGGCGAAGCCGCGCCCCACGGCGGCGGCGGCCGTCTCCGCGACCGGGACCGCGCCCGGCACGTCGGCCGGGATCCGCAGCCGCAGCAGCTGGTCGGAGCCCTCGAACGCGTCGACCCGCGTGGTCAGTTCCACCCGGTCCAGGCCGTCCCACAGGGTGGTGGTGCGCGTCCAGCGGACGGGCCCCGTGCGCCCGGTCGCGACGATCCGCGCACCGAGCGGCCCGCGCTCCACCCGGCAGGACGCGGCCGGCGCGGAACCCGAGCCGGTGCCCGGCCCCTTGGGCAGCAGGTGCCAGGGGCCCTCCCCGAAGACGGGGTGCTCCGGGTACTCCTCCTGCACGACCAGCTCGTCCACCTGCCCGGGCGTCAGCAGCTCCTGGCCGGTGCGCCGGTCCAGCAGCCGGACGAGGCCGCCGCCGCGCGCCGGATCGGCCTCGGCGCGGAAGGCCTCGTTCTCCACCACGAAGCCGTCCGCGGGCTCCCAGCCGCCCGACACCGGCGCGTCCGCACCCTCCAGCCACCAGGTCCGGTACCCGAGCGAGGGCACCTCCCCGGCCAGGAAGACCACGTCGGCCACTCCGTCGGCCGCGGCCTCGACGTGGACGGGGGCGCGGCCGCCCGCCGCGTCGCGGACCGCGATCCGGTGCGCGTCGGCGGCCGTCAGCCCCAGGGCGGCCAGCTCCACCGAGGTGCGGACCAGGTCGGTCCGCGTCCACGACAGCGGGTTGTGCACGGTCACCGCGAGCGGCGCGGGCCCCCGGGTGTCGGCCGCGTCCGTCAGCGCGGCGAGCGCCTCCTCCCGTACGGCGCGGGCCAGTTCGTACGCCTCCCGCCAGGTGGGGAGCAGGTCCAGGTACACCTGGTCGGAGAAGGTTCCGGTGACCGCGTCGTGGTGGGCGGCGTGCACCAGGTGCCGCCAGGCCTTGTCCAGCGTCTGCGCCGGGTAGTCCAGCAGGCCCTCCGCGCAGGCCAGCGCGGCGAAGGTCTCGGCCTGTTCGAGGAGGTTCTCGGCGGCCCGGTGGGCCTGTTTCACGTCGATGTAGCTGACGTCCTTGCCGGTGTACACGGGGCCCATCTCCCGGGTCACCGGCAGCGGCCGCTCCCCGCGCGCCGCGAACTCGGCGCGGACGGCGTCGAAGTGGGCGCGCGGGCCGGAGTGTTCCATGCGCGGCCAGCAGTAGCGGCGGTTCCAGGTGTGCTGCACGTCCAGGCCCCAGGGGTGGGGCCAGGAGAAGTCCGTGCCCATGGGGATCAGGACGTTCCTGGTCGCGGCGCAGGTGCGCAGCAGTTCGTACAGGTCCAGCAGCTGCTCGGCGGCGGCCCCTGCGTCCGGCGCCCGGTGGGAGAACCAGCCGGCCGAGTAGTGCGCGGGCAGGTAGTGCAGCAGCAGTCCCTCACCTCCGCCGGGCGCGATCCACTCGTACTCGGCGGGCAGTTGCATGGCGGTGGGTGCCCGCAGGGGGCCGCCCCAGGTGTCCGCCATCGGCCCCCACTGGTGGTGGGGTCCGCGGGCGAGGACGGCGGAGTCCAGGCCCGCGCCGGCCATCAGGGCGGGGAAGGACGGGTCGTGGCCGAAGACGTCGAGCTGCCAGGCGGTACGCGGATCGGCGCCGAGGGTGCCGCGGTGCAGGGCGAGGCCGTGGACCGCGCCGCGGACGGTGGTCTCGGCGGAGACGAGGTTGGTGGAGGGCTCGTTGTAGGTGCCGCCGACGATCTCGACGCGGCCCTCGGCGATCAGCGCGCGCAGTTCGGCGCGGTCGGCGGGGTGGGCGTCCCAGTACGGCTTGAGGTAGTCGACTTCCGAGAGCACGAAGCGGTACGCCGGGTCCTCGCGCGCCTGTTGGAGGTGGAGCGGGATCAGGGTGAAGGCGGGCACGCCGGCGTACTCCCAGCCCGGTTCCGGGGCGCCCGGCTTCGGCGGGGCGTCCCACAGGGCGGTGTAGGCGGCCTGGGTGTTCCACCACATCGGGTCGTAGTGGAAGTGCGGGACGAGCCGGACGGTCCAGCCGGGCTCGGCGACGGTCAGCCCGAAGGACAGCTCGGCGAGCGTCCGCCCCTGCGGGGTGGCGACCCGGGCGGTGGCGGCCAGCAGCTCCCCGGGCACCGCGTCCCCGGTCCGGACGGCCACCTCGGCGGTGACGTCGGCGGTGACGTCGCCGGTGGCCCCGTCGGTGACGTCGTCGGTGACCCCGTCGGTGGCCTCGCGCGCCGTCCCGACCGCGTCCGCGCGCAGGATCCGCGGGTGCGGGGTGGTGACGCCCGCGCCGTGCACGGTGACGTGCAGCGGGCCGGCGGGACGCTCCCCGCGGATCCGCACGCGGACCACCTGCGAGGGCGTTTCCGGCGGCCCGGTGAAGAGGGCCGGAGTGGTGACCGCCGTGACCGAAATACCGCTGTCCATTTCCACGTACTTCCCTGTGGCCAGGCACAACTAAAGCGCATTAGTTCCCTCAGGTTGCGCGAGAAGAACCCTTGTGTCAACTGGACTGAAGCGCATAAGTGCGCACGCCTGAGGCCCTGTTGACTTTCCTCATCCGCACCGGCAGGTTGTGCCCCACCCGGTGAATTCCTCCAGAACTCCAGGACGCCCCGTGCACGATGACGCGCTCCGCTTCGGCGCCAACTACACGCCGACCCGCGGCTGGTTCCACCACTGGCTGGACTTCGACCTCGACGAGGTCAGGGCCGACCTCGACTCGATCGCCGCGCTCGGGCTGGACCACGTCCGCGTCTTCCCGCTGTGGCCGGTCTTCCAGCCGAACCGGACGCTGATCCGGCCGCGCGCCGTCGAGCAGCTCGTCGCGCTCGTCGACGCGGCCGCCGAGCGCGGACTGGACGTCGACGTGGACGGGTTGCAGGGGCACCTGTCGAGCTTCGACTTCCTGCCCGCCTGGACCGGGACCTGGCACCGGCGCAACATCTTCACCGACCCGGACGTGGTCGCCGGGCAGGAGGCGTACCTGGGCACGCTGGCCGCGGCCCTCGCCGACCGGCCCAACTTCCTGGGCATGACGGTGGGCAACGAGATCAACCAGTTCTCCGACGCCCCGCACCCCGACCCCGACCGGATCACCCGGGACCAGGCCGCCCGCTGGCTGGAGCGGATGCTCGCCGCCTGCGAGCGGGGCGCGCCCGGGCGGTTCCACGTGCACGCCGAGTACGACGCGGCCTGGTACCAGGACGGGCACCCCTTCACCGCGGCCCAGGCGGCCCGGCTGGGCGCGGCCACCGCCGTGCACTCCTGGGTGTTCAACGGCACCGCGCAGCGCCACGGCCCGTCCGGGACGGCCACCGAGCACCACGCCGCGTACCTGATCGAGCTCTCCAAGGCCTGGGCCGTGGACCCGCACCGTCCGGTGTGGCTCCAGGAGGTCGGCGCCCCGGCGCCGCTGATCGGGCCGGAGCGCGCGGCGCGGTTCACCGAGGCCACCGTCGCGGGCGCCCTGGACTGCCCGGACCTGTGGGGCGTGACCTGGTGGTGCTCGCACGACGTGTCCCGGGAGCTCGCGGACTTCCCGGAGCTGGAGTACGGCCTCGGCCTGCTCACCAACGACCGCCGGACCAAGCCGGCGGGCGCCGCCATCGCCCGGATCACCGAGGAGTGGCGCGGGCGCGCGCACCGGCCCGCCGTACGGTCCACCGCGCTGGCGGTGGACGTCGGCGCGGCCGAGGAGGCGCCGGGCCGGTCGGTGTGCGCCCCCGGCGGCGCGTTCTTCGAAGCCTGGGCGGCGCTCACCGCGGACGGGGTCCGGCCCGCGGTGGTCCTCGCCGAGCTCGCCGAGGACCCGGCGCACCTTTCCGCGCGCGGCATCACGGAGGTGCTGCGCGTGCACGACCTCGGCTGACCGGGCGCCCGCCCCGTCCCCCGGCCACCCGTCCCCCGGCCACCCCGTCCCCCGACCGCCTTCCCCTCCGGAGGAGCCCCGCATGTCCGAGACCGACAACGGCGTCGACGCTCGTACGCCGCACCCCTCGACCGCGATACGGCCGCCGGCCCGGCGCACGGTGCTCGCCGCCGGGGCCGGGGCCGCGGCGCTGCTGGGCGCGCCGGGCCTGGTCCCGTACGCCTCCGCCGCGCCGCAGACCGCGCCCGAAGCCGCGCCGGACGCCGCGCCGGACGCCGCGCCCGCCCCGGCGACCCCGGCGGACCTGGCCCCGTACGCCTCCTACTGGTTCCCGGACTCCCTCCCGCAGGGGACCCCCGGCCCCGGAATCGTGTGGCGCTCGCTCAAGCAGTGGACTCCCGAGAGCGACCCCGACCTCGCCCACAACACCGCGACGGTGCCCCTGGCGCAGCGGTTCACCCCGGTCCCGGCGAACCGGGACGCCCGCGCCGGCCAGGCCCGGATCTCCTCCCTCGTCTCCTTCGGGCCCACCGCCGGGAATCCGGCCCAGGGCTCCCCGACGGCCGACTACTACGCGCTCACGCACTGGGCGTACATCGACGAGCTCGTCTTCTGGGGCGGCTCCGCCGGCGAGGGGATCGTGCTCGCCCCGAACGCACCCGTGGTCGACGCGGCCCACCGCAACGGGGTGCGGGTGCTGGGCAACGTGTTCCTGCCGCCCGTCGCCTACGGCGGCGACCTCCAGTGGACGCGCGACCTGGTCCAGCGCGACTCCCTCGGCCGCTTCCCGATCGCGGACAAGCTCGTCCAGGTGGCGCGGACGTACGGCTTCGACGGCTGGTTCGTCAATGCCGAGACGGACGGCGGCGACAGTGCGCTCGCCACCCGGATGCGGGAGTTCCTGCGCGCCCTGCGGGCGGCGGGCGCCCCGCACGGTCTGCGCATCACCTGGTACGACGCCATGAACACCACCGGACGGGTCGGCTGGCAGGGCGCCCTCAACGCGCTCAACCAGGAGTTCTTCGAGGACCGGGCCGGGAAGGTCGCGGACACGGTGTTCGTGGACTTCCGCTGGACCGCGGAAAGCCTGTCGGCCTCGGGCGCGCTCGCCGACCGGCTGGGCCGCTCCCGCCACGAGCTGTGGGCGGCCGTGGACACGGAGTCCCGCGGCTGGGATTCCGCGGTCCCCTGGGACGCGATCGTTCCGCGCGACCGGGAGCACGTCGTCAGCTACGGCTTCTACCGGCCCGAATGGACGCGCAACCACCTCGCCGACCGGTCCCCCGGCGCCTTCCACCGCGCCGACGACCGGTTCTGGACGGGTGAGTCCCTGGACCCCGCCCGGCCCGCGCCGCAGTCCCGCTGGCGGGCCCCCGCCACGGTCGTCGCCGACCGGTCCACCGTGACCGGGCTGCCCTTCGCCTGCTCCTTCAACACCGGGCACGGGCTGCGCTGGTACGAGGCGGGCAAGGTCACCTCGGACGCGCCGTGGAACCACCTCGGCCTCCAGGACCGGCTCCCGGGACGCCGCTGGGCGGTGGACACCGCCGGGGAACGCCCTTCCGTCACCCTGGACTTCGCGGACGCCTGGCGCGGCGGCTCCAGCCTGCTCGTCGCGGGCGCCCTGACCGCTCCCGCCGTCATCGGGCTGCACGCCACGCGGCTGCCGCTGACCCGCGGGACCGTCGTGGAGCTGGTCCACGCCACCGGGTCGGGACCGGTCGCGGTGGAGGTCGGGGTGGCCACCCGCGAGCCCGCCGGCCCCGGCGAGCCGGTCCCGTACACCTGGTTCAGGACCGCACGCACCGGCACGGGGCAGGGCTGGCGCACGACGCGGGCCGGGCTCGCGTCACTGGCGGGCCGGACCGCGTACGCCCTGGCCGTACGGATCACCGCGCTCGGGAAGGAGCCGGTGGCGTGGCGGCTCGGAGCCCTGTCGGTACGCGACGAGACCCGCACCCGGCACCCGGCCCCGCCCGTGGCACTGAGCGTGGACGCCGCGGCCCGGCGCGGGGACCAGGCGTGGCTGCGGCTGTCGTGGCGCCGGGCGTCCGGGCCGATCCGGCACTACGAGGTGTCCCGCGTCCTGCCCGACGGCACCCGCCGCTTCCTCGGCGGTACCTGCGCCGCCGCCCTCTACCTCCCCGCCGTCCCGCGCGCCGGGCGGGAGCGGGCGGCCGCCTTCGAGGTCCGGGCCGTCGACGAGCTGTACGGGGTCTCGGCCCCGGCCCGCGCCGCCCTCACCTGGTAGGGCCCCGGACCGGTCAGGGCCCGTGGGGCTCGGTGCGCGGCACGGCCACCGTCACCCGCAGCCCGTGCGGCGGGTTCGTCTCGTACGAGAGGGACCCGCCGCCCGCGGCGAGCAGGGTGCGGGAGATCGACAGGCCGAGCCCGGAGCCCTTGATGTTCTGGTGGCGTCCGCTGCGCCAGAACCGGTCGCCGACGCGCAGCAGCTCGTCCTGGGTGAGGCCGGGACCGCGGTCGGCGACGACCACGTGGACGGAGCGCCCCGAGACGGAGACCGACACGTCGACCTCCTCACCCGTGGGGGTGAATTTGAGCGCGTTGTCGATGACGGCGTCGAGCGCGCTGGACAGGGCGATGGGGTCGGCCCAGCCGGTGACGGCGGTGCGACCCGTCTCGGTGAGCAGTACGCCCTTCTCCTCGGCGTACGGACGCCAGGCTGCGACCCGCTCGGCGGCCAGCGCCCCGATGTCGGTGAGGCTGATCTCGGCGGAGGCGTGCTCGGCCAGCGCCAGGTCCAGCAGGTCGTCCAGGACCTGTGTCAGGCGCTTGCCCTCGGTGCGGACGGAGGCGATCTCCTCGTTCCCCTCGGGCAGTTCGAGGGCGAGCAGCTCGATCCGCAGGAGCAGCGCCGCGAGCGGGTTGCGCAGTTGGTGGGAGGCGTCGGCGACGAACGCCCGCTGCTGCTCCAGAACCTCTTCGACGTTGTCGGCCATCTCGTTGAACGAAGCGGCCAGGCGCTGGAGTTCCGGCGGCCCGCCGGCGGCCGCGACGCGCGAGTTCATCCGCCCGGTGGCGATGCCGTGGGCGGCAGCGTCCAGGGTCCGCACGGGCTTGAGCACCCAGCTGGTGAGCCGCAGTGCGGCGCCGAAGGCGACCAGCATGGCGGCGGAGAGCCCGCCCGCGATGAGCAGCCAGCCCTGCAGGATCCGGCCGCGCATGAGGTCGGTCGGCGATTCGGTGGCGACGACCGCGACCACGTCCCCGTCGAGGACGACCGGCGAGGCGACGAGCAGCTTGCCGTTGCTCTGCCACGGCCACACCTGCGGCGGATCGTGGCTGCGCCGCCCGGCGAGCGCCTCCTCGAAGGCGCGGCGGCCCTCTCCGGCCTCGGGGAGCTCCCACCAGCTGGGCGATCGGGCCATGGCGTTGTCGTCGCGCAGGAAGATGCCGACGCGGATGCCGTACAGCTCCTGGTAGCGGGCGAGTTCGAGCTGGAGCATCTTGCGGCGCTCGCCGGCGCCGGTGGATCCGGAGCCCTCGGCGTCGATGACGAACTGGGCGAGGGCGGCGAAGCGGGCGCTGTCGTCGATGCGGTCGACCACCACCCGCTGCTGCTGTCCGGCGGCCAGGCTCACGGCGAGCGGGAAGCCGAGTGCGAGCAGCGTGCCCGCCATCAGGACGACGAGCAGCGGGAGCAGGCGGGCGCGCACGGCGGAGGGCCCCCTAGGGGGCCGCCGGGGCGACGAGCCGGTAGCCCACCCCGCGGACGGTCTCGATGAGGGCGGGCATGCGCAGCTTGGAGCGCAGCGAGGCGACGTGGACCTCCAGGGTCCGCCCGGTCCCCTCCCAGCTGGTGCGCCACACCTCGCTGATGATCTGTTCGCGGCGGAAGACGACACCGGGCCGCTGCGCGAGCAGGGCCAGCAGGTCGAACTCCTTGCGGGTGAGCTGTACGTCGGCACCGTCCACGCTGACCCGGCGGGTGGGCAGCTCGATGCTGACGGGACCGAGGCGGACCGTGGCGGGCGTACCGGTCCCGGTGGCGGCGGCCTCCTCGGAGGCGCCGGTGCGCCGGGCGACGGCGTGGATCCGGGCGAGGAGTTCGCCGGTGTCGTACGGCTTGGTGACGTAGTCGTCGGCGCCCATGTTCAGGCCGTGGATGCGGGAGCGCACGTCGGCCCGCGCGGTCACCATGATCACGGGCGTGGCGGTGCGCTTGCGGATCCTGCCGCACACCTCGTAGCCGTCCTGGTCGGGCAGGCCGAGGTCGAGCAGGATCACCCCGTAGGGCGAGGCTGCGGTGGGCGGGGCACCGGCGGGCAGCAGCGCCTGCAGGGCCTCTTCGCCGTTGCGGGCGTGGGTGACCTGGAAGCCGTGCCGCGCGAGGATCGCGGACAGGGCGGCGGCGACGTGATCATCGTCCTCGACGAGCAGCAGTCTCATGTCGTCCCCCTCTCCCCTTCTCGCTCTTTCAGCTCGCTCTTTGCGGCTCGCCCGTTCGGCTCGCTCTTCGGCTGCCCCGTGCGGGGCCACCCTGCATCCACGCCGATACAGAGTGCCACGTCAAGTGGGTTCCGCTCCGGCGCGCCTTCCGTTATGCACCCGGTACGCGTCCATAGTCGACCACGCCGATGCCGCGCACGGAGCGTATCCGGGGGAGGCCGGATCGTTATGCTCAATTCTCCCTCAGATGTGATGACGTTGTGCGCATCTCGTCACTACTGTCCTCCCAACCGAGGAGGACGGAGCTAGAGCCGATGAGCGGAGTATCAGTGACCAAGGACGTGCAGGACGCGGCTGGTGCCGCGGACGACCTGGTCGTACTGAGCAACGTCAACAAGCACTTCGGCGCGCTGCACGTGCTTCAGGACATCGATCTGAGCATTGCCCGCGGTGAGGTGGTCGTGGTGATCGGTCCTTCGGGATCGGGCAAGTCCACGCTGTGCCGGACCATCAACCGGCTGGAGACGATCGACTCGGGCACCATCACGCTCGACGGCAAGGAACTGCCCTCGGAGGGCAGGGAACTGGCCCGGCTGCGTGCCGACGTCGGCATGGTCTTCCAGTCGTTCAACCTCTTCGCGCACAAGACGGTGCTGCAGAACGTCATGCTGGGCCAGCTCAAGGTCCGCAAGATCGACTCCGCCACGGCCCACGCGAAGGCGGTGGCCCTGCTGGAGCGGGTGGGCGTCGGCTCTCAGGCCGACAAGTACCCGGCGCAGCTCTCCGGCGGCCAGCAGCAGCGCGTGGCGATCGCCCGCGCGCTGGCCATGGAGCCGAAGGTGATGCTGTTCGACGAGCCGACCTCGGCTCTCGACCCGGAAATGATCAACGAGGTGCTGGAGGTCATGCAGCAGCTCGCCCGGGAGGGAATGACGATGGTGGTCGTCACGCACGAGATGGGCTTCGCCCGCTCTGCGGCCAACCGGGTCGTCTTCATGGCTGACGGAAAGATCGTCGAAGAGGCCACGCCCGAGCAGTTCTTCAGCAACCCGCGCAGTGACCGCGCCAAGGACTTCCTGTCGAAGATCCTGCACCACTGAGGGTCTCGTCTGGTAGTCATCCGTATGCGGATCACCGCCGGAATCGTTTCTGTCGGCCGTGCATGCGCCGTAAGCGTCGCTCGTCGTTCAACAACGTCTCATCCGAGGGAAGTTCACCATGAAGATCTCCAAGGCCGCTGCGGCCGCGGCCGTCGCCGTCGCCCTTGCAATGACCGCGACCGCCTGCGGCGGCAGCAGTGACAAGGACAGCGGCTCCAGCGCGAGCGGTGACACCAAGAAGGACAAGGTCGTCATCGGCATCAAGTTCGACCAGCCGGGTCTGGGCCTGAAGACCCCGGACGGCAAGTACACCGGCTTCGACGTCGACGTCGCCACGTACGTGGCCAAGGAGCTCGGCTACCAGCCCGACCAGATCGAGTTCAAGCAGGCCGTCAGCGCCGAGCGCGAGAACCTGCTCGCCAACGGCGACGTGAAGTTCATCGTCGCGACCTACTCGATCAACGACAAGCGCAAGGAGAAGGTCGACTTCGCCGGCCCGTACTTCCTCGCGCACCAGGACCTGCTGGTCCGCGCCGACGACTCGTCCATCACCAAGGTCGAGGACCTCAACAAGAAGAAGCTCTGCTCGGTCACCGGCTCCACCTCGGCGCAGAACATCAAGAAGACCCTGGCCCCCGAGGCGGACCTCCAGGAGTACCCGGGCTACTCCGACTGCCTCTCCGGCCTGGAGAACAAGGCCGTGGACGCGCTGACCACGGACAACTCGATCCTGGCCGGTTACGCCGCGCAGGAGAAGAACAAGGGCAAGTTCAAGCTCGTCGGCCTGAGCATGAGCAACGAGAACTACGGCATCGGTCTGAAGAAGGGCGACAAGGACCTCCAGACCAAGATCAACGCCGCGCTGAAGAAGATGGTCGCGGACGGCGCCTGGGACGCGGCCGTTCAGAAGAACCTCGGCCCGGCCAACTACAAGAGCGAGCCTGCTCCGCAGATCACCGAAGGCAGCTGATTCATCGGTGAGGAGCGTCGCCGCCCGCCTGCCACGGGCGGCGGCGCCCCTCGCCGGCCATCCTGGGGAGAGCGCAGGGCATCGTGTTCGATTTTCTTGAGTCCGGGCAGTACGACCTGCTCGGAGCCTTTTGGGTGACGGTTCAGCTCACCCTCTACTCGGCGGCCGGATCCTTGATCTGGGGCACCGTCCTGGTCGGGATGCGGGTCAGCCCGGTCCCGCTGATGCGGGGCTTCGGCACCGCGTACGTCAACGTGGTCCGCAACACCCCGCTGACGGTGCTGATCATCGCCAGCTCGCTGGGCCTCTACCAGACCCTCGGCGTCAACCTGGGCGGCGACACGTCCAAGGAGACCGGCTTCCGGCTCGCGGTCCTCGCACTGATCGCCTACACCGGAACCTTCGTCTGCGAGGCCCTGCGCTCCGGTATCAACACCGTGCCCGTCGGGCAGGCAGAGGCTGCCCGCGCGCTGGGACTGGGCTTCTTCCAGGTACTCACCCTGATCGTGCTCCCCCAGGCCTTCCGGGCGGTCGTGGCACCGCTCACCAACGTACTGATCGCACTCACCAAGAACACCACGGTGGCGGCGGCCATCGGTGTGGCCGAGGCGGCCCTGCTGATGAAGGAAATGGTCGAGAACGAGGCGGACGCGCTCTTCGCCGTCTTCGGGGTCTTCGCCCTCGGCTTCGTCCTGCTGACCCTGCCCACCGGCCTGCTCCTGGGCTGGGTGTCCAAGCGAGTGGCGGTGAAGCGATGACCTCCGTGCTGTACGACGTGCCGGGCCCCAAGGCCAAGACGCGCAACTGGATCTACAGCGGGATCTTCCTCGTGCTGCTCGGGCTCGCCCTGTGGTGGGCGCTGTCCCTCATGGCCGAGAAGAACCAACTCGACGCCGACAAGTGGACCCCCTTCGTCACCGACGGCCGGATCTGGTCCACGTTCCTGATCCCGGGCCTGCTGGAGACCCTCAAGGCCGGCGCGATCGCCATGGTGATCGCGCTCCCGCTGGGCGCCCTGCTGGGCATCGGCCGACTGTCCGACCACGCCTGGGTGCGGGGGCCGGTCGGCGCGGTCGTGGAGTTCTTCCGCGCCATCCCGGTGCTGATGCTGATGCTGTTCGGCTCCCAGCTGTACGTGCAGTTCACCGACGTCCCCTCGGACGTCCGGCCGCTCTACGCCGTGGTCACGGGACTTGTCCTCTACAACGCGGCCGTCATCGCCGAGATCGTCCGGGCGGGTGTGCTGTCCCTGCCCAGGGGCCAGACCGACGCGGCGAAGGCCATCGGCATGCGCAAGGGCCAGACCATGGTCCACGTGCTGATCCCGCAGGCCGTCACGGCGATGCTGCCGGCGCTGGTCAGCCAGCTCGTGGTGATCCTGAAGGACACCGCGCTCGGCGGCGCGGTGCTGGGCCTCACCGAGCTGATGTCGATGAACCGGCAGATCGCGGCGAACTACAGCAACACCATCGCGACCCTCGTCGTGGTCGCGCTGCTCTACATCGTGGTGAACTTCGTCCTCACCACCTTCGCCTCCTGGCTGGAAGGCCGGCTGCGGACGTCGAAGAAGGGCACCGGCGCGGTCGTCGCCGGTGACGTGGCCGAGGTCGACGCGGGCGGCGCCGCCGGCGTGGGCGAGGCTCCCTGACACCTGGTCAGTACACTGGTGTGACACGTGTGGTGCGGCGGAGCTCTTTTCCGCCGCACCACACGGCGTTGTCACGACCGGCGTCACTTGACGCAGGCACCTCCAGTGGGTTGCATACGTTCTGTGATCACATACCGGACATCGGGAGCCGCGCCATGGACCCGGTGATCGTCGTCGGCGCGGGGCCCGTCGGACTGTCCCTGTCCCTCGCCCTGGCCGGCCAGGGCGTGCCCTCCGTCGTGCTCGACGAAGGGCCCGGCAAGGAGGAGCCCCGCCCGGCCCGTTCGGTCGTCCTGCACTCCGACACGGCGGCCATGGCGCACCGGCTGGGCTGTACGACGCTGCGCGACGAGGGGGCGTACTACGCCGCCTGGCGCACCATGCGGCGCGGCCGGCCCGCCCAGCGGATCACCTTCGAGGACCACCCGGCCCCGCTGCACCTGCCCCAGCACGCCCTGACCCGCGGACTGCGCGACGCCGCGACCGCGCACCCGCTCGTCCAGCTGGTCACCGACAGCAAGCTGGACTCCCTGGAGCAGGACGACCGGGGGATCACCGCGCACACCCGGGGCTCCGAGACCACGTGGTGGCGCGGGAGTTACCTGGTCGGCTGCGACGGCGCCCGCTCCACCGTGCGCAAGCTGCTCGGCATCCGCTTCCCCGGCCGCACCGCCGTGGAACGGCACGCCGTGGCCGCGCTGCGCACCGAACTGCCGTGGCCCGGCGAGGCCTTGCTGCACCGCAGCCCGCCGTCCGGGCCCGAGGAGGTCACCTCCCGGCCGCTGCCCGACGGGGTGTGGCGGCTGGACTGGCTGCTCCCGCCGCGCGGGGACCTGGTGACCCCCGACGCGCTGGTGACCCTCGTCCGGGACACCCTCGCGGTGTGGTGCGGCGGCACGACTCCCCCGTACGACCTCATCGACACCGGGGTGTACACCCTGCACCACCGCCTGGCCCGGCGCTGGCGCGACGGCCGCGCCTTCCTCGCCGGGGACGCCGCGCACCTGCTGGGCGCGCTCGGCACCCAGGGCGTCGAGGAAGGTCTCAGGGACGCCGAGAACCTGGCGTGGAAGCTGTCGCTGGCCTGGCACCAGGGTGCTTCCGAGGCCCTGCTCGACAGCTACGAGGGCGAGCGGCGCACCGCGGTCGCGGCCCGGCTGCGCGCGGCCGACCAGGCGGTGCCGACGCTGCGGGCCGGGGGTGGGCTGCGCACCTACTTCCCCGGAGCCGCGCGTTCCGCCGAAACCCTGCTCACCGACGGCCACCTGGGCCGGGGGCCGCTGGGCGCGGAGCCGACGTACGCCCCTCCGGTGGCCGTACGCGAGGTCCCGACGGCCACGGAACCGGGCGGTCCGGTGGCGAACGTCCCGGTGACCGCGCCCGACGGGTCGACCGTGCCGTTGCGCGACCTGCTGGGGCAGGGCCGGCTGCTGGTGGTCCTCGTCGCCCCGGGCACCGGGGTCTGGGACCGGCGCCACTGGCTCGGCGCCGGGCTGATGCCCCGCCTCGCGGCGGCCGTGAGCGCCCTGCCGGTCCGCACCGACCTGCTGGTCGCGGACAGCTACCCGGGGGCCCCGGCGCACACCGTGCTGCTCGTACGGCCGGACGGGCACCTGGCGGCCACCTTCGCGGGGGTCCGGCCGGCGGAGCTGTACGAGGCGGCGGACGCCGTCCGGGCGGGCGCGCCCGCGTCCCGGGTGCCGACGCCGTCGACGACACCGACCGTGGTGGTCGATTGACCGTCTCCCGGACTCCGTGGTTCACTCGCGAAATGACCGGCAACGACGTACGCCTGTGGCGGAGGGTCCATATGGACCTGCTCCGCTACGCGGGCTGCGTGTGTCGCCCTTCCTGCTAATTCGCCCTTCCCTCCGCGCGCCCCGTGCCGTCCACCGGCCTGCGCGCACCTCCGCGAACCCAGGAACGGTCCCCTTCATGTCCGCACCCGCGTACTCCCCTGCCGTCGTCGGCCTGCCCGGCCCCACGGCCGCCGAACTCCTCGACTTCGCCCTCCGCACGGCGGCCGACCCCGGGATCGTGGCGTCCCTGCCGCTCGATCCCGAGGGCCGCACCTGGATCCGGCTGGACGGGCCGGGCGGCAGCGAGGCCTGGCTGATCGGCTGGCCGCCGGGCACCGGCACCGGCTGGCACGACCACGCCGAATCGCGGGGCGCGTTCGCCACCGCCAGGGGCCGGCTCACCGAACACTCCCTGACCGTACGACTGCCCGCGCAGGGCTGGAAGTCGCTGGAGCTGGCCCCCGGCGTGGACCGCCGCCGCACCCTGGACGCGGGCGCCGGACGGGCCTTCGGGGAACACCACGTACACGAGGTCCTCAACGAGTCCCCGGCCGAGCACGCGATCTCCGTACACGCGTACTACCCGCCGCTCCCGCTGATCCGCCGCTTCAGCCGCAGCGGCCCGGTGCTCAACCTCGAGCACGTCGAGCGCCCGGCGGACTGGCAGTGAGCGCCCCGACCGGCATCGACGAACTGCTGGAGCGGGTCCGCGCGGGCTACACCCGCCTCGACCCGCACGAGGCGTACACGGCTTCGCGGGCCGGGGCCCTCCTGGTGGACATCCGCTACCAGGCCCTGCGCGAGCGTGACGGGCTGATCCCGGGCGCGCTGGTGGTGGAGCGCAACGAACTGGAATGGCGCCTGGACCCGCAGGGCAGCCACCGCGCCCCGGAGGCCACCGGTCACGACCTCCAGGTGGTGGTGATCTGCAACGAGGGCTACGCCTCCAGCCTCGCCGCGGCGTCCCTGCACGCCCTGGGGCTCCACCGCGCGACGGACCTGGCGGGCGGCTTCCAGGCCTGGAAATCCGCCGGCCTACCTGTTTCCTGATGCGGGGTCGGGTGGGGGCTGCGGGTGCGGGCTGGGCGGCGGGTGCGGGGTGCGGGTGCCGCTGCGCGGAGCTGTCCCCTACCCACCCTTCCACCGTTCCCCGGGCTCTGCCCGGACCCGCGCCTCAAACGCCGGCGGGGCTGAAATACAGGCGCCGCCGCCCAATCCAGCCCCGCCGGCGTTTGAGGCGCGGGGTCTGGGGCGGAGCCCCGGGAGGCTGCCGGTGGTCAGGCCTTGGCCGAGGCCACGTCCACAGGGCGTACCCGGAGTGCCACCCGGCCCGGGAGGGCAGTGGCCGACAGGGCCAGCAGCCCGGCCACCCCCACCACCACCGCGTACGCGACCGGCAACACCGCCGGCGCCGCCGCCCCCGTCATGCCCACACTGAACGCGGTCAGTACGGCCAGCGAGATCCCCGACCCCAGCACCGCCCCGATCAGGAGCACCGCCAGCGCCTCCGCCCGCAGCATCCGCAGCACCTGCCGGCGCTTCGCCCCGGCCAGCCGCAGCATCGCGAACTCCCGGAACCGCTCGGCGGTCGACATCGCCAACGTGTTGACCACCGCGATCGCGGTGAAGGCCAGGACCAGCCCCATCGCCAGCAGGTTGATCTCCGCCCCGGCGTCCTGCCGCCGCGCCCGCACCTCGTCGGCGTCCGCCGCGGACAGCACCATCACCCCCGGGAACCCCTTCACGGCCGCGGCCAGCTGTTCCCGTCCGGTGCCCGAGCCCGGCTCCGCCGCCACCAGCACGCTGGCGGCGAGGGGATTGTCCGCGTGCGCGGCCACCAGCCCGTGCGGCAGCGTCAGGTCCCCGAAGCCCAGGCCCCGCGCGTACACGGCCGAGACCGTCAGGGTGACGGGCGTGCCGTCCCCCAGCGTCAGCTTCAGCCGGCTCCCCGGCTTCAGCCCCAGCTGGTCGGCGGCGAGTTCGCTCACCGCCGCCGTCCCCTCCCCGAACCCGTCCAGGCTCCCGCCCATGACCTCGGGGTCCCAGGTCCGGGTCAGCCCGGCCGGGGTCACGCCCTGCGCGGCGTACTTCGTCAGCCCCACCCGTACGGAGGTGTGCACGATCTCGGTGGCCGCCGTGACCCCGGGGGTACGCCGGATCCGCTCGGCGGCCTCCCGCGTCACGCCGGGGCCCTGCGCGGCCAGCACCCAGTCGGCCCGGATCCCGTCACGGGCCTGCGCCCGGGCGGCGTCCCCGAGCGTCGGGGTGATGAAGAGCACGGTGCAGGTCATGCCGATCAGCAGCGCGAGAGGGGTGACGGCGGAGGCCATCCGGGTGGCGTTCCCGCGCAGGTTGGCGGTGGCCAGGTGGCCTCCCGGGCCGGCCAGCTTCAGCGGACCGGCGAGCAGCGCGGTGGCGCCCCGTACGAGCAGCGGGCCGAGCAGCGAGACCGCCCCGGCCAGGACCACCACGGCCAGGAAGGTGACCGGGGTCGACGCCGGCTCGGTGCGCAGCGAACCGAGCACGACGACCAGCACCGCGCCGCCGGCCAGCAGGAGCAGGCCGAAGGCGGTACGGATCCAGCGCGGCCGGCTCCGCTCGACGGCGGCTTCGGCGAGCGCCTCGGCCGGGCGGATCCGGGCGATGCGCCGCCCGGTGATCCGCGCGGCGGCCCAGGCTCCGAGCAGGCTGGCCCCGACGGCCGCGATCATGGGGAAGATGCCGGCGGTGCGCTCCAGGGTGGCGGGGACGACCCCGCTGTCGACGAACCGGCCGTGCAGCCAGGCGGCGAGCGGCAGCCCGGCGAGCGCCCCGGCGACCCCGGCGGCCAGACCGACGAGCAGCGCCTCCCGTCCGATCATCTGCCGCAGTTGCTTGGGGGTGGCGGCGATGGCCCGCAGCAGGGCGAGTTCGCGGTAGCGCTGCTGGACGGAGAGCGCGAAGGTGCCGACGACCACGAGGATCGCGACGAGCAGCGAGGTGCCGCCCATCGCGCCGCCCATGGAGACCAGCTTGATCCGGGCCCCGGCGGCGTCGAGGAACTCCACGGGTCCGCGCTCGTCCCCCGTGCTGACCTGCGCGGTGGCCGGCACGGTGGCCGGCGCCGTGGTGTTCTTCAGCGCCTGCTCGACCCGGCGGGCGAGCTGTCCGGCGTCCACGCCGGGCGCGGGCAGCACCCCGATGGCGCTGACCTGCCCCTCGCGGGCGGCGAGCCGCCGGGCCTCGTCGTCGCTGAAGAAGAGCGCGCTCTGCTGGGCGAGGTCGCCGCGGGCGGTCCTCGCGACCCCGCTCACCCGGTACGTCTTGGGCTCGCCGGTGGACTGCACGGTGAGCTCGGAACCGGGCCCCAGGCTAGCCCGGGCGGCCAGCGCACGGTCGACGACGACCTCGCCGCCGCCCTGGGGCGCGCGGCCCTCGGCGATCGTGAAGGGGGTGAGCGCGGCGGAGGTCCAGGCGTGCCCGTACGAGGGCTTCCGCTCGGCGGGGCCCTTGACCATCGGGACGGCCTGGAAGGTGAGTTCGGGCACGGCCCGCTCGACGCCGGGAACGGCCCGGACCGCCTCCACGGTGGAGGCGGGGAGCCAGGCCCGCTCGGCGACGGGCTTGGCCTTGTGCTTCGTCTTCGCCTTGCCCTTCTTCTCCTTGACCGTGGTCTCGTGGACGTTCTGGTCGGCGGAGATGAGGACCGGCGTGGCCGCGTACCGCTCGGTGCCGATCGTTCCGCGGAGTCCCGTTTCCAGGAGCGTCCCGCAGGCGGTGACGAGGGCGGCGGCGCACAGGAGCGCGACGAAGGCGCCGAGGAAACCGGCCTTGCGGTCCCTGACGGTCTGGAGGGCGTGACGCAGCATCATGGGGCCAACTCTGCTGCCGGGCCCGCCGCTTGACATTGGCGTACCCCGGCGTCCGCACCCGGGGGTTACCCCCACCCCGACGTGCCGGTTCTAGGGGGTGTCTTGTCGGTCAGGCCAGATCAGGGAGCGGCGTCTGACGCGTGCGATCGCAAGGCGGAGGAGCGAGTCGACGCGGTGGGGGCACCTCCCAGCGGTAGCTGGGGGACGTCGGCGAGTGACGACAACGCGGCTGGGGGTACCCCCAGGCGAAGCTCTGGGGGAGCGCGTGGCAGGCGTCGCGAGCCCGGCCTGACCGACAAGACACCCCCTAGCCCGGGTACCCCAGGTCGTCGGCGTCCTCGCCCTCCGCCTCCAGCGCGCGGCGGACCACCCGCAGGGCCATGCCCTCCGGGTATCCCTTGCGGGCGAGCATCCCGGCGAGGCGCCGGATCCGCTTGTCCCGCTCCAGGCCCCGGGTGGCGCGGAGCTTGCGCTCCACGAGCTCCCGGGCGGTCTGCTCCTCCTGTTCGGAGTCCAGCAGCTCCAGGGCCTCCTCCACGAGGGTGGCGTGCACCCCCTTGGTCCGGAGCTCCTGCGCGAGCGCCCGGCGGGCCAGGCCCCGGCCGCGGTGGCGGGACTCGACCCAGGCGCCGGCGAAGGCGGCGTCGTCGATCAGGCCCACCTCCTCGTACCGGGAGAGGACCTGCTGCGACACCTCCTCGGGGATGCCCCGCTTGTGCAGGGCGTCCGCGAGCTGGCGCCGGGTGCGCGGGCTCCCGGTGAGCAGGCGCAGGCAGATCGCCCGCGCCTGCTCCTCGGGGCTCTGGGGCGGCAGTTCCGGGCGGGCCTCACGGCCGCCCCGGCGCCCGCCGCCCCCTTCCTGCTCCCGCACGGGTCAGCTCTTGGCTGCGGCGGCCTTGGCCGTCGTCTTGGCCTTCGATGCCGGGGCGGGCACGGAGGCGGACGCGGCGTCGGTCGCGTCGGCAGCGGCCTCGGCGGTGGCGCTCTCGGCGTCCTTGCGGACCCCCACGCCCAGCTTCTCCTTGATCTTCCGCTCGATCTCGTCGGAGAGGGCGGGGTTGTCGCAGAGGAACTTCCGCGCGTTCTCCTTGCCCTGGCCGAGCTGGTCGCCCTCGTACGTGTACCAGGCGCCGGCCTTGCGCACGAAGCCGTGCTCGACGCCCATGTCGATCAGGCCGCCCTCGCGGCTGATGCCGTGGCCGTAGAGGATGTCGAACTCTGCCTGCTTGAACGGCGGCGCGACCTTGTTCTTGACGACCTTGACGCGGGTGCGGTTGCCGACCGCGTCCGTGCCGTCCTTCAGGGTCTCGATGCGGCGGATGTCGAGACGCACGGAGGCGTAGAACTTCAGCGCGCGGCCACCGGTGGTGGTCTCCGGCGAGCCGAACATCACACCGATCTTCTCGCGGAGCTGGTTGATGAAGATCGCGGTGGTCTTGGACTGGTTGAGTGCACCGGTGATCTTCCGGAGCGCCTGGCTCATCAGGCGGGCCTGGAGACCCACGTGCGAGTCGCCCATCTCACCCTCGATCTCCGCGCGCGGCACCAGGGCCGCCACGGAGTCGATGACGATCAGGTCGAGGGCACCGGAGCGGACGAGCATGTCCACGATCTCCAGCGCCTGCTCGCCGGTGTCCGGCTGCGACAGGATGAGGTTGTCGGTGTCGACGCCGAGGGCCTTCGCGTATTCGGGGTCGAGCGCGTGCTCGGCGTCCACGAAGGCCACGGTGCCGCCGGCCTTCTGCGCGTTGGCCACGGCGTGCAGGGTCAGGGTCGTCTTACCGGAGGACTCCGGCCCGTACACCTCGATCACGCGGCCGCGGGGCAGCCCGCCGACGCCGAGGGCGATGTCCAGCGCGGTCGACCCGGTGGGGATGACCTCGATGGGGTCGTTCGGCTTGTCGCCGAGGCGCATGACCGCACCCTTGCCGAATTGCCGTTCAATCTGTGCGAGCGCGGCGTCGAGAGCCTTCTCGCGGTCGGTGCCTGCCATGGGTTCCACCCGGTTTGCTTGAGTCGATCGCTTCACGCCATTGACGCTAATGCCTGCCACTGACAATGCGCCTCCACGACCGGTTCGGCTGTGGATAACTCATCAGAATGGATGTTCGATTTCCCTGTCAAGCGCGCCACGCCCGCCCGGCCGCCGAGACCGCAGTGTCCGTCGAACCACCCGCGTGCCTGCGTGACTGCGGCCTGGTCATGACCGTCCCCGACGGCCGCCACACCCGCTACGAACTCGCCGACGAGCGCCTCGGTCGCGCGCTGGACGACCTGCGCACCGCCGTGGTCGCCGTCGAGACCGACCGCACCTGCCCGGACGCCGACGAGAAGGGTTGCTGCTGATGACCGCCGGGATGCGCTCGCCACCTACGTCACCGTCGACGCCATCCGCGCCTTGACCGGCTCCGGCGAGGCCGACAGCTCCGTCCCCGGCATCGTCATGGCTGCCCTCTCCCTCGCGGTCATGCCGTTCCTGTCCGCCGCCCAGCGCCGTGCCGGCCGCGAACTCGGCTCCGCCTCGGCGGTGGCGGACTCCAAGCAGACCCTGCTGTGCACCTACCTCTCCGCCGTGCTCCTCGTCGGCCTGGTCCTCAACGCCACCCTCGGCTGGTCCTGGGGCCGATCCCATCGCCGGTCTCCCCATCAGGCGCTGACGGATGCGCGCCGGATCGCGTCGAGCGCGCGCCTCACGTCGTCGTCCGTCGTCGACCAGTTGCTCACCGAGATGCGCATGACGCGCCGGCCGTGCCAGGTGGAACCGCTGATCCACGCCGTGCCGTCGTCGAGCAGCTCGGTGAGTACCCGTTCCGTGCGTTCGTCGCTGCCGAACCCGGCGCAGACCTGGGTGAACACCACGTCGTTGAGGACCGTCGCGCCGTCGATCCCGGCGATGCCGGTGCCGAACGCGCGGGCGTGCCGGCACAGCCGGTCGACGAGGTCGGTCACGCCCGAGCGGCCGAGGGACCTGAGTGCGGCCCACACGGTGAAGGCCCTGCCCCGCCGGGAGAGCTCGGGGACCTTGTCGATGGGGTCGCCTTGTTCGTCTTGGATGAGGTAGTCGCCGCGCAGGCCCATCGCCGCCCGGACCGCCGACGGGTCGCGCACGATGGCGAGGCCGCAGTCGTAGGGGACGTTCAGGGTCTTGTGGGCATCCGTCGCCCAGGAGTCGGCGCCGGCGCAGCCCGCGGTCAGGTGTGCGTAGGCCGGTGAGGCCGCCGCCCACAGCCCGAAGGCGCCGTCGACGTGCACCCATGCATGTGCCTCGCGAGCGGCACGGATCGTCTCGGTGAAGGGATCGAAGGCGCCGGAGTGGATGTCCCCGGCCTGGAGGATGACGATCGTGGGGCTCTGCCCGCCGGCCGCGAGGGTGCGCCGCAGGGCCTCGGGCTCGATGCGTCCTTGATCGTCCGCCTTCACCAGTTCGGGTCTGCCGAGGCCCAGGTAGCGCAGCGCCAGGTCAATGGCCATGTGGCGGTCCTCGCCCGCGAGGACGCGCAGGGCCGGCCCTCCGGTGAGTCCGTCGCGGGCGACGTTCCAGCCCGTGCGCCGCAACACCGCGTCGCGCCCGGCGGCGAGGCAGGTGAAGTTCGCCATCGTGGCGCCTGTGGTGAAGCCGACGGAGCTGTCGCCCGGCAGGCCGAGCAGATCGAGCAGCCATGCGCCGGCGATCTCTTCCGCCGCCGTGTACGCGGGCGAGACGGCGCGCATCACGCAGTTCTGGTCCCAGGCGCTGACCAGCCAGTCCGCGGCCAGCGCGGCCGGTTCGGTGCCACCGACCACGAAGCCGTAGAAGCGGCCGCTGGGAAACGCGGTGAGCCCCGGCTCACAGGCCGTGGCCAGCAGGTCGACGACGTCGGCGGGCGTGCTGGGACCGTGGGGCAGTTCGACACCGAGCGCCCGCACGATCTCGTCGACCGTAGCGCGGGCGGGAACCCGGCGGTCGGAAAGGCTCGCCAGCCAGCGGACGGCGTGGTCGTGTGCCTGTCGGAGCGCCGCCTCGCGCGCGTCCATACCTCGGACTATGGGCCGCTCGCCACGACCCCGCAAGCCGACCACCGCGCTCGGTCACGGGCGGCTCGCCGGGGCGTGGCCGGATCCGCTACGCCCGCCCGGCCGTCAGCAGGAAGTCAGAGGGGGTCAGAAGGGGTCAGAGGGAGATCGCGGTGCCGAGGGAGTCTGCGCACCAGACCTTTGGCGCGCCCGTCTCGTAGAAGACGTCGAGTGACGTGATCGTGAACCCCGCGGTCGTCAGCATGTCCGGCGTCGACCGGGTGAGGTGGCATCCCCCGAGGAGCCGCATGTTCAGCGGTTCGAGCCTTCGCTGCCAGCGGCGCACGCCCCAGTCGCCCTCCGGCGCGAGCCCGTGCTCGATGAAGTGCAGGGTCCCGCCGGGCTTGAGTACGCGCCGCACCTCGCGCAGGGCCGCCAGGGCGTCCGGGATGGTGCACAGCGTCCACGTGGACAGGGCGGAGTCGAAGCTGTCGTCCTCGAAGGGCAGCGACTGGCCGTCCAGACCGGCCCGCCGCACCGGGACGCGCGAGGCCCCGACGCGGTCGCCGGCCAGCTTCCACCCGAGGTCGGAGGGTTCGATCGCGGCCACGCCGGTGACGTCCGGCGGGTAGAAGGGGACGTTGTGTCCGGTGCCGAATCCGATCTCGACGACCTCGCCCTGCAGTCCCTCGCAGACCCGGCGCCGCAGCGGTTCGGACGTCTTGGCCCCGCAGGCGAGATTGATGATCCGCGGCACGATCCGGTCGGTGTAGAACCCCATCGCGGCCTCCGTGTCTCCTTCTCAGCATGGCACCGGAGGAACCCGGACGCCCGCCCCGGCCAGCGGTCCCGGCCAGCGGTCCCGCACAATCGTGGCTTCGACAGGATCTTGAGGGGACGGCAGTACGTGAACAGGGTGGGGAACGGGAAGACGCGCCGTACGGCGGCGGTCGCGGTCGGTGTGGCGGCGGTTCTGGCCGGCGCCGTCGCCTGCGGCGGCGGCAAGGAGGGCAAGGCCTCGGCCTCGACGAGCCCGAGCCCGAACGCAAGCACGAGTGCGGGTGCGGGTACGGGCGCGAGCGCTGGCTCCGGTCCGGCCGGACCGGGCGCCGAGCGCCTCAAGGCCTTCGCGCTCGCCCCGGGCGAGAAGGCGGGACGGTACGAGGCCTCCGAGCCGCTCCTGGACGAGCCGATGAGCGAGCTGTACGACGCGCAGCCCGCGGCCTGTCAGCCGCTGACCGGCCTGGGCAAGGCGGGCCACACGGCCCAGGCCTACGCCAAGACCGACGTGCCCGGCGAATGGCAGGCCGTCGGGACCGAGATCCTGCTGCGCTCCTACAAGGACGGCGGCGCGGCCGCGGCGCTGAAGAGTCTGGCCGAGGCGGGCCGGCAGTGCGCGGGCGGATACACCGAGGACCGCGCGCTCGCGGAGGCGAAGGTCCTCAAGGTGGAGCCGGTCAAGGCTCCCGCGCTCGGGGACGAGGCTCTCGCGTACCGGATCGTCGTGCAGGACGTGAAGGACAAGAACATCTCGCTCTACAAGTACCTGACGGTGATCCGCTCCGGGCCGGTGACGCTCTCCTTCCGGTCGGACGCCATCGACACGAAGGACTTCGGCGGGGTGCCGGAGGAAGTGGTGACGGCCCAGTGGGAGAAGTTCTCGAAGGCGGGGGGCGCGGCTCCGGCCTCGTAGGGTCCGCCGGACCGTCGGCGTCGGCGTCGGCGTAGGCCTCCACCACAGAGTGACAACCAACGGTTGACAGTCCTTCGACTGTCAACCTACGGTTGCACCCATGACGAACCCTTCCGTGGAACCAGTTCGCATGACCAATCCGGTACGCCTCGACGACCTCATCGAGGCCATCAAGCAGGTCCACACCGACACGCTGGAGCAGCTCAGCGACGCCGTCGTCGCCGCCGAGCACCTCGGCGACGTGGCGGACCACCTCATCGGTCACTTCGTCGACCAGGCCCGCCGCTCCGGAGCCTCCTGGACCGACATCGGCAAGAGCATGGGCGTCACCCGCCAGGCCGCCCAGAAGCGCTTCGTCCCCAAGGCCGACAAGGAGGGCGACGGCGGCCTCGACCCCAACCAGGGCTTCGGCCGGTTCACCCCCCGGGCCCGCAACGTCGTCATGGCCGCGCAGAACGAGGCCCGCGCCGCGGGCGGCACCGAGATCCGCACCGAGCACCTGGTCCTGGGCCTGCTGGCCGAACCCGAGGGCATCGCGGGCCTCGCCCTGCGCGCCCAGGGGGCGTCCGCGGACGACGTGCGCGCCGCCGTGGCCGCCGTACTGCCCCCCGCCCGGGCGGAGGTCCCCGACCTCATCCCCTTCGACGCGTCCGCGAAGAAGGCCCTGGAGCTCACCTTCCGCGAAGCCCTGCGCCTGGGGCACGACTTCGTCGGCACCGAGCACATCCTGCTCGCGCTCCTGGAGCTGGAGAACGGCGAGGGCCCGCTGAGCGGCCTCGGCGTGACCAAGGAGGCCGCCGAGGCTACCGTCGCCGAAACCTTGGCAACCGTACTCGGCGCCGCGGGCGGGCAGTAGACGCGTCCGCGTCCCGCGTCAGCTCGTAGCGCTTCACGTAGGCGCCGAGGAAGGCCTGCAGCGTGGCGACGGCCGGGATCGCGATGAGCGCCCCGACCGGACCCAGCAGGGCGGTGCCCGCGATGACCGATCCGAAGGCCACCGCCGGATGGATGTCCACGGTCTTCGAGGTCAGCTTCGGCTGGAGGACGTAGTTCTCGAACTGCTGGTAGACCACCACGAATCCGAGGACGTACAGCGCGTACCAGGGATCGACGGCGAAGGCGATCAGAATCGGCAGCGCGCCCGCCAGATAGGTGCCGATGGTGGGGATGAACTGGGAGACCAGCCCCACCCACACGGCGAGGGCGGGCGCGTACGGCACGCCGAGGATCTCCAGCAGGATGTAGTGCGCGATGCCGGAGATCAGCGCCATCAGCCCGCGCGAGTACAGGTAGCCGCCCGTCTTGGTGACGGCGATCTCCCAGGCGCGCAGCACCTCGGCCTGCTTCGCGGGCGGCAGTACGGAGCACAGCGCGCGCCGCAGCCGCGGTCCGTCGGCGGCGAAGTAGAAGGAGAACAGCCCGATCGTCAGCAGCTTGAAGAGTCCGCCGAGCACCGTGGCGGACACGTCGAGCACGCCGGTCGCGCTGTTCTGCACGTACTTGCGCAGCCAGTCGGAGCGCAGCAGGCTCTCCTGGATCTCCAGCCGGGAGAAGTCCGTGCGGAAGGTGGTGTTGATCGACTTGATCACCCTGTCGAGGTAGCCCGGGAAGCCTTCCACCATCTCGACGATCTGCCCGGCGAGCATCGAGCCGAGCAGTGTGAGGAAGCCCGCGCTCACCACGAACACCCCGAGGAACACCAGGAAGGTGGCGAGCCCGCGGCGCATGCCGCGGGCCGCCATCCTGGACACCGCGGGTTCGATCGCGAGCGCGAGGAAGAACGCGATCAGGATGTTGATCAGCAGCCCGATCAGCTGGTGGAAGGCCCAGCTGCCGAGCTGGAAACAGGCGACGAGCGCCAGTACGAGGACCACGGCGCGCGGTAGCCAGCGCGGCATCCGTGTGTCGTCTCCGGCGGTGTCCGCGGCGGTCGGGGGGCTCCCGGCCCCCTCGGACCCGGCCTGCGGGACGGTCGGGTCGTGGGTCGTCGTCTCATCACTGGCTGCCACGCCGCCAAGTCTGTCCCACCGGCGGCCCCTACCGCGAAAGCAGTCCCGCACGCCGCCGACGAGACGAGCCCGCCGCGGCCTCGCCCGGCCTGCCGGGCGTCAGCGCAGCCGAGCCGGCACGTCCATCGCCGAGCACACCGCGCGCCACACGTCCTTGGTCTCCCAGCCCGCGTCCAGTGCCTGGTGGACGGTCCGCCCGCCCAGCTCCGTCATGACGTGGTCCCGCGCGAAGGAGTCGGCGTAGCCCGCGCCGAAGTGCTCGGCCATCCGCTCCCAGAAAATCGTCAACCGCATGCCTCCAGTATCCCGCCCCGGGAGAGTGCACCGGCCGCGTTCGGCCCTCCTCGCCGCACCGCCGCGTCCTACGTTGCACGCATGCCCGGAGACGAAGCTTCCTCTCTGACCCCGCCGACGCCGCCGACGCCGCCGGCCCCGCCGACGCCGCTGGCCCGCGCCGAGCAGTTCATCTGGCTCACGGCCCGCGTGCTGGAGCAGCGGCGGTTCGCGTACCACTTCCTCGGCGGGGACGCCGACCCCGTGGACACCGCCCTCGGTTCGTACCTCAACGGCGACGGCGGCTACGGCCACGCGCTCGATCCGGATCTGCGCGGTCCGCTCAGCCAGCCCCTGCACACCGCGCACGCCCTGCGCGTGCTGGACAGCCTGGGCCGCTGCGCCGGCCAGCGCATCGAGCGGCTCTGCCGCCACCTGACGCGGGTCTCCACCAAGGACGGCGCGCTTCCGGTGGTCTTCCCGGCCCCGCTCGCGTACCCCGCGGCCCCGTACCACCCGATGCACGACGACCCGCCGGGCGAGCTGCTGGCCACGGGCCCGGTCGTCGGTCTCCTGCACCGCAACCGGGTCTGGCACGCCTGGCTCTTCCGGGCCACGGACTTCTGCTGGGACCGGGTCGAGGGCCTGAGCCACCCGCATCCGTACGAGGTCCAGAGCGCGGTGGCCTTCCTCGACGGCGTCCCCGACCGGGCGCGCGCGGCGGCGGCCGCGGACCGGCTGGGGCGGCTCGTGCGCGAGCGGAGGCTGGCGGTGCTCGATCCGGAGCGGCGCGAGGAGTATCCGCCCGCTCCCGGCTACGCGCCGGGCGAGCAGCTGTTCCCGTACGACTTCGCGCGGCGGCCCGAGTCGCTGGCCCGCGGCTGGTTCACCGACGAGGAGCTGGACCGCTCGCTGGACTTCCTGGCCGCCGAGCAGCAGCCCGACGGCGGCTGGCCGGTGCACCGCAGGGCCTGGGCGCCGGGGAGCTCGCTGGAGCGGCGGCCGATCGCCACCCTGGAGGCCCTGCTGACCCTGCGGGCGTACGGCCGCCTGCCGGCCCAGGTCAGCCGCCCAGGGCCCGTACCCCCGCGGTGACGACGACGGCGGCCGCGACCACGAGCAGGAAGGGGGCCCGCAGCAGCAGCGCGAGCCCGGCGGCGGCGAGCCCGGCGGCGCGGGCGTCGAGCACGAGCTCGTGGCCGGTGCTGAAGGTCTGCTGGGCGGTGAGCGCGGCGAGCAGCGCGACCGGCAGCAGGGCCGACAGGCGGCGCACCGCCGGCCGCTCCAGGGCCCCGGCGGGGACGAGCAGCCCGGCGAGCTTGACGGCGTAGCAGCCGACGACGGTGAGTGCGATGGCGATCCAGACGTTCATGCCGTTCACGAGCGGCGTCCCTTCATCCACAGCACGACGGGGGCGGCCAGGGCCGCGATCAGGACGGGCACCCCGGCGGGCAGGACGGGCAGGAATCCCAGCCCGAGGACGAGCGCCAGGGCTGCGACGGCCCGCTCGGTGGAGGTCTTCAGCATCGGCGCGAGCAGCGCCAGGAAGACGGCGGGTCCGGCGGCGTCCAGCCCCCAGGCCTCGGTGTCCCCGATGGCCTCGGCGCCGAGCGCGCCGAGCAGGGTGGTGAGGTTCCACAGGACGTACAGGCTGACCCCGGTGACGGCGAACCCGAGCCGGGCCGACTTCCGGCCGTCCTGGGCCAGTGCGACGGCGGTGGTCTCGTCGATCACCCAGTGGGCGGCGAAGGGCCGTACGGCGCGGGGCAGGGCGAGCAGCTGCGAGAGCCGCAGCCCGTAGAAGGCGTTGCGGGTCCCGAGGAAGAAGGCCCCGGCGGCGGCGGTGAACGGGTTCCCGCCCGCGGCGAGCGCCCCGACCAGGGCGAACTGCGATGCCCCGGTGAAGACGAGCAGGCTCAGCACGCAGGCCTGGAGGGTGCTGATCCCGGCACCGGCGGCGGTCACCCCGAAGGCGAAACCGGACAGGCCGACGGCCACCCCGACTCCGAGCGCGTCCCTGACGACGGCCGCGCGCGGGCGCCCGGCCGTCTCTCGTACCTCTGGCTCCGTGACCATCCGTTGTTCTCCCACACGCCGAAGCTATGCGGGGCCCGGCCGAGCCGTCTTGTACGTTCTTGCAGGCGACCGGTCCGGGGCGGGAGCCCCGGTCACGGCCACAGCACTAGCCGGCGCGCTCCCGCCGGTAGGCGCCCGGTGGGACCCCCACGATCCGGGTGAAGTGCCGGTTCAGGTGCGGCTGGTCGGTGAAGCCGACCGCCACGGCCGCCTCCGCCGGCGGGGTGCCCGCGTCGAGGAGCCGGCGGGCCTGGCGGACCCGGGCGTCGGTCAGCCAGGTGTGCGGCGGCATCCCGTACCGCTCCCGGAAGGCCCGCAGCAGGGCGAAGGGGCTCGTCCCCAGCTCCGCCGCGAGCTGCTCCAGCGACGGCGGGTCGGCCATCCGCTCCTCCAGCACGGCGCGGGCCGCCGCCGCGTCGACGCCTCCCGCGCCACGGACCGTACGGGCGGGCAGCGGGCCCGCGTGCCGGCTGAGCATGCGGGCCACCGCACCCCGCAGCAGGGTGTCGGCGGCCAGCGCGTTCCCGGCCTCGGCGGCCCGGTGCACCTCGGTGATCGTCCGCGCGCCGTGCGGGTCGGTGACCACGTCGGCCGTGAAGCCGGGCGTGCCGCGCAGGGTGCCGATCTCGGCGGCGACCTCGGCGATCAGGTCGCGGGAGGGGTAGAGGGTGGCGTACGCCCAGCCCTCGGGCGCCCCGGCGCGCGCGGTGTGCGGCACCTCGGGGTTGATCAGGACCACGCTGCCCGGCCCGGCCCGCACCGCGCCGCCGGGGAGGCCGACCTCCTCGATGCCGCCGGTGACGGCCGCGATGACGTACCCGTCGTGGGCGTGGCGCGGAAAGGTGTGGCGTACGTAGTGGGCGCGCAGCAGGTCCAGCCCGGGCAGTTCCGCGTACTGCCAGTGCCGTGCCCACTCCCGGCGCCCCTCGTCCGTCCCCATCCCCCCATTCTGCGCTTCGCCCGTGACGCACGTTTCCCCAGGTCCGGCCCGTTGTCAGTGGCCGGGTGCACGATGGGGGCATGGCTGGAGCTGCGCTCGACTCGTTCTCCCCCGCGACCCGCTCGTGGTTCACGGGGGCCTTCGTCAGGCCCACCACCGCGCAGGAGGGGGCCTGGCGAGCCATCGCGGAGGGCTCGGACGTGCTCGTCGTCGCGCCCACCGGCTCCGGCAAGACGCTGGCCGCCTTCCTCGCCGCCCTCGACCAGCTCGCCTCGACCCCGCCGCCCGCCGAGGCGCGCAAGCGCTGCCGCGTCCTGTACGTATCGCCCCTGAAGGCCCTGGCCGTGGACGTGGAGCGCAATCTCCGCAGCCCGCTGACCGGGATCCGCCAGGAGTCCGTCCGCCTCGGCCTGCCCGAGCCGGAGATCCGGGTCGGGATCCGCTCCGGCGACACCCCGCCGGCCGAGCGGCGGGCGCTGGCCACCCGCCCGCCGGACATCCTCATCACCACGCCCGAGTCGCTGTTCCTGATGCTGACCTCGGCGGCCCGGGACGCCCTCGCCGGGATCGAGACGGTGATCCTGGACGAGGTGCACGCGGTCGCCGGGACCAAGCGGGGCGCCCACCTCGCCCTCTCCCTGGAGCGGCTGGACGAGCTGCTGCCGCGCCCGGCGCGCCGGATCGGGCTGTCGGCGACGGTCCGGCCGGTGGACGAGGTGGCCCGGTACCTCGCGCCGCGCGGCAAGGTGGAGATCGTCCAGCCCCCCTCCACCAAGGAGTTCGACCTGTCGGTGGTCGTCCCGGTGCAGGACATGGGCGAGTTGGTGGGGGTCCCCCCGACGAAGTCAGGGGGAGGCTCCCCCGCCACCGAGGGCAAGGAGGGCGGCGACAAGCCGTCAATCTGGCCGCATGTGGAGGAGCGGATCGCGGACCTGGTGCAGGCGCACCGCTCGACGATCGTGTTCGTCAACTCCCGCCGCCTCGCCGAGCGGCTGTGCAACCGGCTCAATGAGATCGCCTACGAGCGCGCCGTCGGCGAGCAGCTCCCCGAGGGGGCGCCCCCGGCGCAGGTCATGGCCCAGTCGGGCGCCGCCCTGGGCGCCCCGCCGCTGCTGGCCCGCGCGCACCACGGCTCGGTGTCCAAGGAGCAGCGGGCGCTGGTGGAGGAGGATCTGAAGGCGGGCCGGCTGCCCGCCGTGGTCGCCACCTCCAGCCTGGAGCTGGGCATCGACATGGGCGCGGTGGACCTGGTGGTGCAGGTGGAGTCCCCGCCGTCGGTGGCCTCCGGTCTCCAGCGGGTGGGCCGGGCCGGGCACCAGGTGGGCGCGGTCTCCACCGGCGTGGTCTTCCCCAAGTACCGCGGCGACCTGGTGCAGGCGGCCGTGGTCACCGAGCGGATGCGCACGGGCTCGATCGAGTCCCTGCGCATCCCCTCCAACCCGCTCGACGTCCTCGCCCAGCAGTTGGTCGCGATGACCGCGATGGACACCTGGCAGCTGGACGACCTGCTCGCGCTGGTGCGGCGGGCGGCCCCGTTCGCGGCGCTGCCGGAGTCCGCGTTCACGGCGGTCCTGGACATGCTGGCGGGCCGCTATCCGTCGGACGCGTTCGCGGAGCTGAGACCCCGGGTGGTGTGGGACCGGGTGGCGGGGACGATCACGGGCCGGCCAGGGGCCCAGCGACTCGCGGTGACCTCCGGCGGGACCATCCCGGACCGCGGGCTCTTCGGCGTCTTCCTGGCCGGTTCGGACCCGAAGAAGGGCGGCGGCCGGGTCGGGGAGCTCGACGAGGAGATGGTCTACGAGTCCCGCGTCGGGGACGTCTTCACCCTGGGCACCACCTCCTGGCGCATCGAGGACATCACCCGCGACCGCGTCCTGGTCACCCCCGCCCCCGGGGTGCCGGGCAGGCTGCCGTTCTGGAAGGGCGACCAGCTGGGCCGTCCGCTCGAACTGGGCCGCGCGGTCGGCGCGTTCCTCCGCGAGCTCGGCGGCCTCACCGACGAGGACGCCCGGCTGCGCCTGCTGGCGGCCGGCCTGGACGCCTGGGCCGCGGAGAACGTGCTGTCGTACCTCGCGGAGCAGCGCGAGGCCTGCGGCCACGTCCCGGACGACCGGACCATCGTGGTGGAGCGCTTCCGCGACGAGCTCGGCGACTGGCGGGTCGTGGTCCACTCTCCCTTCGGCGCGCAGGTGCACGCCCCGTGGGCGCTGGCGCTGGGCGCCCGCCTCGCCGAGAAGTACGGCATGGACGCGCAGGTGATGCACGCCGACGACGGCATGGTGCTGCGTCTCCCGGATGCGGACCTGCTGTCCATGGACCTGCTGGACCACGACCCCGCGGCTCCGCAGCCGTTCGAGTTCGACGACGAACAGGCCCCGCTGGGCGCCGCCGACGTCGTCTTCGACCACGGCGACATCAACCAGATCGTCACCGACCAGGTCGGCGGCTCGGCGCTCTTCGCCTCCCGCTTCCGCGAGTGCGCGGCCCGCGCCCTGCTGCTGCCGCGCCGCAGTCCGGGCAAGCGCACCCCCTTGTGGCAGCAGCGCCAGCGCGCCTCCCAACTGCTCCAGGTGGCTTCGGAGTTCGGTTCGTTCCCGATCGTGCTGGAAGCCGTACGCGAATGCCTCCAGGACGTCTTCGACGTGCCCGGCCTGACCGAGCTGATGGGCGACATCGAGGCGCGCCGTGTCCGCCTGGTGGAGGTCACCACCCCGGAGCCCTCCCCCTTCGCCCGTTCCCTCCTCTTCGGGTACGTCGCCCAGTTCCTCTACGAGGGCGACTCGCCCCTTGCCGAGCGCAGGGCGGCCGCGCTCTCGCTGGACTCCCGGCTGCTGGCCGAGCTGCTCGGCCAGGCCGAGCTGCGCGAGCTGCTCGACGCGCAGGTGCTGGAGGAGCTGGAGCGGGAGCTCCAGTGGCTCACCGAGGACCGGCGGGCCAAGGACGCCGAGTCGGTGGCCGACCTGCTGCGCCTGCTCGGCCCCCTCACGGAGGGCGAGCTGGCCGAGCGCGGGGCCGATCCGGCCTGGGCGCAGGAGCTCGCCGCGGCCCGCCGCGCCATCCGGGTCCGGATCGGCGGTGTGGACCACTGGGCGGCGATCGAGGACGCGGGCCGGCTGCGGGACGCGCTGGGCACGGCGCTCCCGGTCGGTGTCCCGGAGGCCTTCACCGAGCCGGTCAAGGACCCGCTGGGGGACCTGCTGGCCCGGTACGCCCGCACCCACGGGCCGTTCACCACGGCGACCGCCGCCACCCGCTTCGGCCTGGGCGCGGCGGTGACCGACGGCGCCCTGCACCGGCTCGCCGCGGCCGGCCGGGTGGTCCAGGGCGAGTTCCATCCGGCGGGCATCGGCCAGGAGTGGTGCGACGCGACGGTGCTGCGCAGGCTCCGCCGCCGCTCGCTCGCCGCGCTCCGCCAGGAGCTGGAGCCGGTCCCGCCGACCTCCCTGGCCACCTTCCTCCCGCAGTGGCAGCACCTGGGCGGGGCCCTGCGCGGCCTCGACGGGCTGGCCCGGGCGGTCGAGCAGCTCCAGGGCGCCCCCGTCCCGGCCTCGGCGCTGGAGCGGCTGATCCTCCCGTCGCGGGTGGCCGGCTACTCCCCGGGCCTGCTGGACGAGCTGACCACCACGGGCGAGGTGGTCTGGGCGGGCGCCGGGGCCCTCCCGGGCAAGGACGGCTGGATCTCCCTCTACCTGGCGGAGGCGGCCCCCCTGCTCCTGCCCCCGCCGCACCCCCTGGAGCAGAGCCCGCTCCACCAGGCGGTCCTGGCGTCCCTCGCGGGCGGGTACGGCCTGTTCTTCCGGCAGATCTCGCAAGCGGTCCGCGCCGAGTTCCCCGAGGTCTCCGATGTCGCGCTCTCCGAGGCCGTGTGGGATCTGGCCTGGTCGGGCCGGCTCACCAATGACACTCTGGCCCCGCTGCGCTCGCTGCTGGGTTCGGGCCGCACGGCCGGCGCCACCGCCCACCGGGCCCGGCGCACGGTCCCCCGCGGCCGGTACGGCACGCTCAGCGCGACCGCGTCCCGTTCGGGCCCGCCCACGGTCTCCGGACGCTGGTCGCTCCTGCCGTCCCACGCCCCCGACCCGACCCACCGGGCCCACGCGCTGGCCCGCACCCTGCTGGACCGGCACGGGGTGGTGACCCGCGGCGCGGTCGCCGCGGAAGGGGTGGAGGGCGGCTTCAGCGCGGTCTACCGCGTCCTGTCGGCCTTCGAGGACAGCGGGCAGGCCCGTCGGGGCTATGTGGTCGAGGGGCTGGGCGCGGCCCAGTTCGCGATGGACGGCGCCGTGGACCGGCTCCGGGCCGCCGAGCGGACCCCGCCCCCGCTGGCGGCGGTCGTCCTGGCGGCCGCCGACCCGGCGAACGCGTACGGCGCGGCCCTGCCCTGGCCGGAGCCGCCCGCCGGGGCCACCCACAAGCCGGGCCGCAAGGCGGGCTCGCTGGTGGTCCTGGTCGACGGCGAGCTCACGCTGTACCTGGAGCGCGGCGGCAAGACCCTGCTCGCCTGGCCGGACGCCGGTGACCCCCGCCTGGCCTCGGCGGTGACGGCCCTGGCCGCCGCCTCCCGCGCGGGTACCCTCCCGGCGCTGACGGTGGAGCGGATCAATGCCGCGGCCTCCCTCACGTCCCCCCTGGGCCCCGCCCTGGAGGCGTCCGGCTTCCACGCCACTCCGAGAGGGCTGCGCCTGCGCTCCTGACGGCTCAAAAACGGTAGCGACTGTTCCGCTGATGTCTTGGGCACGTCACAGAACCGTCGCCGGCCGCCGCTGAGCTGGAACAGACACTTATCCATCCCTTATGAAGATGATCATAGGCATCGCATGGGCGATGCACGGTCATGGGGGAATAGAAGAGTGAGCACCATCAGCATGCGTGGAACCACCCTGGGCGCGGTCGGCCTGGCGGTCGTCGGCACCCTGGCCCTGACGGGCTGCGAGAGCGGCAACGGGGAGGTGACTCCGGCGCAGCCGGGCAAGTCCGCCGGGGCCGGCGCCCCGGCCGCCTCCAGCGCCCCGGCCAGCCCGTCGACCGGCGGCAGCGAGGCCCCCGCCGGGGCCGCGGGCGTGGCGAAGCCCGGCCAGACCTTCAAGATCGGCGAGGCCGCGCAGATCCCGTACGACTACGGAGACTTCAAGGGCAGCAAGCTCGCCCTCACCGTCACCGCGATCGAGCAGGGCACCCCCGTCGACCTGGAGGGGCTGGGGCTCGGCGACAAGGCGAACGGCAAGGTCCCGTACTACATCCGCTACACGGTCAAGAACATCGGCACCACGGACATGTCGTACGCCGCGGTGGGCCACGTCAAGGGCCTGCTCGGCGACGGCACCGACGCCCAGAGCCTGGCGGTCATCGGCAAGTTCGAGAAGTGCAAGGAGGAGTCCATGCCGAAGGGCTTCACCAACGGCCAGACGCAGACCATCTGCACGATGGCCCTCGCCCCGTCCGCCCAGACGAAGGTCGCCGGGGCCGAGTACCGCGGCAACCCGTACAACGCGGCGAGCAACAGCAAGGGCATCGCCTGGAAGTAGCCCCCACCACCGGGCGCCACCGCCTCGCCCGGCGCAACCACCGGGCGCAACCACCGGGCCCCCGCGGCGGCACCCGGCCACCACGGGGGCCGGGGCCCTTCGCACGCCCCCGCCCGGCCGGCTCCGCCGTCAGCGCATCACCTTGATGCCGAAGCGGGCGCCGCCGAGGGCGAACTGGATCGCGCTGTGCAGGTGCGTGTACATCTCCATGCCGCGGGAGGAGACCAGTGGACCGAGGTCGAGCACGTCCTGCCAGCCGTAGTCGCGCAGCAGGGCGGTGACCTCGGCCTTGGCGTCGTCGTGGTCGCCCGCGATGAACGTCGTGTGGTCCCCTGCGGCCACGGCCTTCGGGTCGACGGCGGTCTCCTGCTCCTGGGTGACGCAGGCCTTGACCACCTTGACCGCAGGGAGAGCGCGCTGGATCCGCTCCCCCAGGCTGTCGTGGTCCACCGGGTCCAGCGCGGGCATCACCCCCCAGGGGGTGGGCCAGGGGTGGGCCTGCTCGGGGTTGTAGATGAAGGGGACGGCGTAGTCCATGAGGGTCTTGCCGGCCAGGTGTACGCCGATCCCGCTGAGCACGCGCACGGCGTTGGCCCCGTCGATCCCGTTGATGACGAAGTCGGCGGCGGACGCGGCGGCGTCGAAGTTCAGGAGCTCGATGCCCGGGTGCTCGGCGAGCCACTGCCCGAAGGGGTCGATCCCCATGAAGTCGGTTTCGTTACGGCTGAGGGTGACCTGGGAGTCCCGGGTGCCGACGTACACCTCGTGACCGAGTTCCAGCAGCTTGGCGGCGTGCGCACGGCCTCCGCCGCCGGTTCCGAGGACTGCGACCTTCATGCCGATGCTCCCTTCCCGTTCGGGCGGTTGCCGCCCGCGTTCTCTCCCGCGTCTGGGCCCGCGCTCTCGTGCAGGACCCTCCTGCGGCCCCACGGGTCATTGAAGACCGCGACCTCGACCGGCCCGGTCCGCCGCGCCGGACGCGCCGGACGCCCACGCCGCCGCACACCGCCGCCGGACACCGCCGGACACCGCCGGAGGCCGCCGGACGCCACCGGACGCCACCGACGCGCACAATGAGGGCATGCCCGAAGGAGACAGCGTCCGGCGAGCCGCGGACCGCCTGCACGCGGCCCTGGCCGGCAGGCCGCTGACCCGCAGCGACCTGCGCGTGCCGCGGCTGGCCACCGCCGACCTCACCGGCCGGACGGTCCTGGAGGTGGCACCGCGCGGCAAGCACCTCCTGGCCCGGATCGAAGGCGGGCTGACCCTGCACAGCCACCTCCGCATGGACGGCGCCTGGCACGTCTTCGCCACCGGCGAGCGCTGGCGCGGCGGCCCCGCCCATGAGATCCGGGCCGTGCTCGGCACCGCGGAGTACACCGCCGTCGGCTACCGCCTGCCCGTCCTGGAACTGCTGCGCACCACCGAGGAGGACCGGGCCGTGGGCCACCTCGGCCCCGACCTCCTCGGCCCGGACTGGGATCCCGACCGCGCCACCGCCAACCTCCGCTCCGCCCCCGAGCGCCCCCTCGGCGAGGCCCTGCTCGACCAGCGCAACCTCGCCGGGATCGGCAACATCTACAAGGCCGAGCTCTGCTTCATGGCCCGGGTGACCCCCTGGACGCCGGTGGGCGACGTCCCCGCAGCCACCCTCGCCAAGATCCCGGGCGCCGCCCACCGCCTGCTCACGGCCAACATCGGCCCCGGCCACAGCCCCCGCAACACCACCGGAATCCGCCGCCCCGGCCAGGAGCTCTTCGTCTACGGGCGCGCCCACCGGCCCTGCCTGCGCTGCGGCGCCCCGGTCCGCGAGGCCCCGCAGGACGACCGCCCCACGTACTGGTGCCCCCGCTGCCAAAGCGGCCCCGTGGGCGGCGATCCCAGGGCGGCCGCCCTCGCCTTCAACGACCGCATCACCGCCCGCGACCTCGACGGCCTGGCCGCCCTGATGTCGCAGGACCACACCTTCGTCGACTCCGCGGGCACCGTCCTGACCGGCAAACAGGCCTGCCTGGACGCCTGGCGCGGCTTCTTCGCCGCCTTTCCGGACTACCGCAACGTCTTCACCTCGGTGGTCGTGCACCACGACGTCGTCAGCGCCGCCGGGTACTCCGAGTGCACAGACCCCCGCCTCGCCGGGCCCGCCCACTGGACCGCCACCGTCCAGGACGGCCTGATCACCCGCTGGCACGTGTACGAGGAGCCCCGCCAGAGCAGTTGACGACCCGTCAGATCCCCTCGTACGGTCCCGGCATGCCCACACCCACAGCCTCGTACGACCTCACCGGCCGCACCGCACTGGTCACCGGCGCCGCCAGCGGCATCGGCCGCTCCACCGCCCTCCTCCTCGCCGGGGCGGGCGCGTACGTGCACTGCGCGGACCGCGACGATGAGGGCCTCGCCGAGACGGCGGCCCTCATCGCCAAGGCCGGCGGCAACGCCACCGTCCACCCCCTCGACGTCACCGACCGGGCCGCCCTGCGCGCTGCCGTCACCGCGGCGGGACCGCTCGACGTCGCCGCCGCGATCGCCGGGGTCATGCACACCAGCAGCGTCCTGGACACGACCGACGAGGACCTCGACCGGGTCCTGGACATCAACTTCAAGGGGGTCCTGCGCACCTGCCAGGAAGCCGCCCGCTCCATGATCGCGGCGAGCCGACCCGGCTCGATCATCACCATGGCCTCCGGCGCCGTGGACGCCGCCCAGCCCGGCCTGCTCTGCTACAGCGCCGCCAAGGCCGCCGTCGTCCAGCTGACCAAGACCCTCGCCACCGAGGCCGGCCCGCACGGGATACGGGTCAACGCCGTCGCCCCCGGGTGGATCCGCACCCCCATGACCGGCCGCCACAGCCCCGAGGTCCAGGAGCAGACCGAGGCGGCGATGGTCCGCATGTCCCCCCTGCGCCGGGTCGGCGAGCCGGAGGACATCGCCCAGGCGGTGCTCTACCTGGCCTCGGACGCCTCGTCCTTCATGACCGGCCAGATCCTTCGCCCGAACGGTGGAGTGTCGATGCCCTGGTAGCACCGCCGGTGCCATCGGCCCCACCAGAACCGCCGGCCGAGTCCGCTCCCGCAGCCCGCCGCCGGGCCTTCCGCACCGGGCCCGGCACACAGTGCACCGGCAGCAGCCCCAGTCCCCAGCCGCCCACCGCCACCGCGCCCTCCACGGCCCCGGACTCCTCGGGCGCCAGCAGCAGCCGCAGCACGGCCCACCACCACAGCACCCCGACCGCCAGCGCGAGGGCCAACGCCGCAGGTATCCGCAGTAACCGCCGCACGGCTACCTCCCAGGGGCCAGGACCCGTACGGCCCCATCCTCCCGCACGCCCCTCGCCCCCGCACCCAGAACGGCCGGGAGCCCCGACCGGTGCTCCACGCACCGGCCGGGGCTCCGGCCACACTCAAACGCTCACGTGCTCGCTCACGCGGCTACGACATTCACCGCTTCCGCAGGCGCCTTGATGGTCACCCGCTCCGGCCCCGTGACCGAAGCCATGGAGACCGAATTGAGCATCGGGCGGACCGGCACACTCACCGGTTCGCTTGCCGCGGCCGACTGTGCCAGCTCGGCCAGCGACAGTTCATCGCTGACTTCGCGCATCAGCTCGGACATCCGTACGTCCAACGCGTCGCAGATCGCGGAGAGCAGCTCGGAGGATGCCTCCTTCTGCCCCCGCTCCACCTCGGAGAGATAGCCGAGCGAAACTCGGGCCGACGAGGAGACTTCGCGCAGAGTACGGCCCTGGCGCTGGCGCTGCCGACGCAGCACGTCACCCAGCAGGCGACGGAGCAGAATCATCGGTGGCTCCCTCCTCTGACCGTGTAGCCGCATCCTTCACGCCCCACCGTACCGCCTCGCGCCGCGGCCGTGCGGGGAGCGATGTCGTGTTCACTCAGGGCTGCAAACATCAAATCCCCCCGTTCTGTTCCGTATCCTGCCTCCGCGCATTCTCACGGAGTTGGCCTGAGAGAAGCTCGAGCACTGTGCGTGCACTCTCCCTACGAATTTCCGCACGGGAGCCTTTCAACCTCAGCCGGGCCGTTTTCCTGCTCCCCGGACCGTCCACGGCGATGAAGACGGTGCCCACCGGCTGCCCGTCCTGTGGCTGCGGACCGGCCACTCCGGTGGTCGCGATTCCCCACGAAGCGCCCATCAGCCGCCGCACACCGGCCGCCATCTCGGCCGCGACCTGCGCGTTCACCGCGCCCTCGGCCGCGAGCAGTGCCGCGTCCACCCCCAGGACCCGGTGCTTGACCTCCGTCGCGTACGCCGTGACCGAGCCACGGAAGGACAGCGAGGCGCCGGGGACGGCCGTGAGCTCGGCGGCCACCATGCCGCCGGTCAGGGATTCGGCCACGGCGAGGGACAGGTCACTCTCCGCAAGCAGCCGCAACACGTCCGCGGCCACTTCGACCGCTCCGACCCCTCCGGCGCCGGCCTCCGCCGCCGCAGAATCCCCCGCCGCGTACGTCACCTCTCGGCCCGCTCCGCGGCGAGACCTTGGCGGCGCAGCACGACCGCCTGGCGGATGTAGTCCAAACCGGTGACGACGGTCAGCACGACGGCGATCGCCATCACCCAGAAGCGCAAGGTCGCCAGCGGCCCGGTCAGCGCGAGCACGTACATGCCCAGGGCCGTGCCCTGGGCCAGGGTCTTCATCTTGCCGCCGCGGCTGGCCGGAATCACGCCGTAGCGGATGACCCAGAAGCGGAGCAGCGTGATCCCGAGCTCGCGTCCGAGGATCACCCCGGTCACCCACCAGGGGAGGTCACCGAGCCAGGACAGGCAGATCAGCGCCGACCCCATGATCGCCTTGTCGGCGATCGGGTCGGCGATCTTGCCGAAGTCCGTGACCAGGTTGTACGCCCGGGCCAGGTGCCCGTCGAAGATGTCCGTGATCATGGCGACGGCGAAGGCCGCCCAGGCCCAGGCCCGCCAGACGGGGTCGTAGCCCCCGTCGGCGAGCAGCAGCAGGACGAATCCCGGCACCAGGACGAGCCGGATCATCGTCAGGATGTTGGCGATGTTCCACAGGCTGGCCTGATTGACCGCCGCGGCCCCCAGCTTCGCGCCGGGCGCCGGCCGGCGGCCGGTCCCGCCCGCCGCAGATGCCGGGACTCCGGTCATCCGGCCGCCTCCTCAAGATCCATGCCCAGGGGCTCGGCCACCAGGTCCACACCCAGGGTGCCGACCACCTTCGCCGTGACGATACGCCCGGGGACCAGGCCCGCGCCGTCGGTGAAGACGACCTGGCCGTCGGTCTCGGGGGCCTGGTGGGCGGCGCGCCCGTAGGCGCCCTCGCCCTCCTCCGCCTCGTCGAGCGGGACGACCGTCTCGACGAGTACTTCCAGGGTCTCCCCGATCCGCTCCTCCGCGCGCTGCGAGGTGAGCTCCTCGGCGAGCCGCTGCATGTGGGCGAGGCGCTCGGCGATGGTGTCCTCGTCCAGCTTGTTCTCGTACGTGACGGCCTCGGTGCCGTCCTCGTCCGAGTAGCCGAAGACGCCGATGGCGTCGAGCCGCGCGTGGGTGAGGAACCGCTCCAGCTCGGCGAAGTCCGACTCCTTCTCGCCGGGGAAGCCGACGATGAAGTTGGACCGGACGCCGGCCTGCGGGGCCTTGGAGCGGATGGTGTCCAGCAGTTCCAGGAACCGGTCGGTGTCACCGAAGCGGCGCATGGCGCGCAGCACGTCGGGGGCCGAGTGCTGGAAGGAGAGGTCGAAGTACGGCACGACCTTGGGGGTCGAGGTGAGTACGTCGATCAGGCCGGGCCGCATCTCGGCGGGCTGGAGGTAGCTGACGCGGACGCGCTCGATGCCGTCCACCTCGGCCAGCTCCGGCAGCAGGGTCTCCAGCAGCCGGATGTCGCCGAGGTCCTTGCCGTACGAGGTGTTGTTCTCGGAGACCAGCATGATCTCCTTGACGCCCTGCTCGGCCAGCCAGCGGGTCTCGCCCAGCACGTCGCTGGGGCGGCGGGAGATGAAGGAGCCGCGGAAGGACGGGATGGCGCAGAAGGAGCAGCGCCGGTCGCAGCCGGAGGCCAGCTTGACCGAGGCCACGGGGCTCTTGTCCAGGCGGCGGCGAAGCGGCGCGCGCGGCCCGGAGGCGGGTGCGAGCCCGTCCGGCAGGTCGGCGGGAGCCTCGGCCGGCTCCTCGGCGGGCGCCTGCGCGTGGCCCGGGAGGGCCACCGCGGCGTCCTGGCGCTGCGCCGGGCTGATCGGCAGCAGCTTGCGCCGGTCGCGCGGGGTGTGGGAGGCGTGGATGCCGCCGTTGAGGATGGTCTGGAGGCGGTCGGAGATGTCGGCGTAGTCGTCGAAGCCGAGCACGCCGTCGGCCTCGGGAAGCGCTTCGGCGAGCTCCTTGCCGTAGCGCTCGGCCATACAGCCGACGGCTACGACGGCCTGGGTCTTGCCGTGATCCTTCAGATCATTGGCTTCCAGCAGGGCGTCTACGGAGTCCTTTTTGGCGGCTTCGACGAAGCCGCAGGTGTTGACGACGGCTACGTCCGCATCGGCGGCGTCCTCGACGAGCTCCCAGCCATCCGCCGCCAAGCGGCCTGCGAGCTCCTCCGAGTCCACCTCGTTACGGGCGCAGCCAAGAGTGACAAGGGCGACGGTACGGCGTTCGGGCATGGACTCAAGACTACTTCGTCCCGGCGTCGGCCCCAGCCGCAAGTCCCCGTACAGCAAGATCCCCGGAGTGCGGCGCAGCACCCCGGGGATCCGGATTCAAACCTTCCGCCCTAGGGCGGCCTCGGGTCAGCCCGCCTGGGGCTGGTCCTGGAGGGGGTCCGCCTTGGTGTAAGTGAGACGTTCCACCTGACCCGGCTGGAAGTCGTCCTTGATCTCCTTGCCGTTCACGAAGAGCTTCACGACCCCGGCGTCGCCGAGCACGAGGTCGACGGACTCCTTGTCCGTGAAGGTCTTGGACTCGCCCTGCATGAGGGTGCCGTCGAAGAGCAGCCGGCCGGTGGAGTCCTTGGCGGAGATCCAGCTCTCGCCCGTGTCGGCCGTCAGGACGACCGTGACGAGGTCCTTGGGCGCGGCGGCGATGGCGCTGTCCGAAGGCTCCGGCTTGGGCGCCTGCGGGGTCTGCTGGGGCTGTGCGGGCTTCCCGCCGGTCTGCTTGGGTGCGGCGGGCTTCGGGGAGGCGGAACCTTCCGCCACCGGCCGCTTGTCCTTCTCGTCGCCGCCGCTGAAGGCGGTGAAGCCCACGAAGCCGATCACGGCGACGATGGCGGCGACCATGGCGGCGGTCCAGTTGGGCCGCTGCCGCTCGGGGCGGATGCGCTCGGCATCGAACATCGGTGCGGCGGGGGTGGGTGCCGGCCGACCGCCGTGGGCCGCGTCGTAGGCCTCGACCAGGGGTGCCGGGTCGAGGTGCACGGCGCGGGCGAGCGTACGGATGTGACCGCGGGCGTAGACGTCGCCGCCGCACCGCGTGAAGTCGTCCTCTTCGATCGCGTGCACGATCGGGATGCGCACGCGGGTGGTGGAACTGACCTCGTCGACTGTGAGCCCGGCGGCGATCCGGGCCTTCTTGAGGGCCGTCCCGATGGACGGTTCTTCGACCGAGCGTTCGACGATGCGGTCCTCGGACCGGTCGTCGGTCGAAGGCCGCTCTTCTTCGGGGGAGTTGGAGTTGCCGATGGACACGTGGGCGCCTTTCGAGCGTGTAGCCACCTGCTGGATGTCCAGTCTAGGGGGGTGACGAAAGGGTGGAGCAACCGGAGGGTGCACTTCCTACGCCATCCGAATGGCGACGGGAGGTCCCGGTCGGTGCGGCGGCCCGGCGCCGAGCGCAGTGCCGCCACCTCCCTTCAACTGGACGCGCGCCCAAGGGAAACGGTTGCCCGCGATTTCTCTATGGATGCACCTCCCCGCGGATGACGGCGAGCACGCCGTCCAGCTCGTCGGCCTTCAGCAGGACGTCGCGCGCCTTCGAGCCCTCGCTCGGGCCGACGATTCCCCGCGATTCCATCAGGTCCATGAGCCGTCCGGCCTTCGCGAAGCCCACCCGCAGCTTGCGCTGGAGCATCGAGGTGGAGCCGAACTGCGTCGAGACCACCAGCTCCGCCGCCTGGCAGAGCAGGTCCAGGTCGTCGCCGATGTCCTCGTCGATCTCCTTCTTCTGCTTCTGACCGACGGTGACGTCCTCCCGGAAGACGGGCGCCATCTGGTCCTTGCAGTGCTGCACGATCCCGGCGATCTCGTCCTCGGTGACGAAGGCGCCCTGGAGGCGGACCGGCTTGTTCGCCCCCATCGGCAGGAACAGCCCGTCGCCCTTGCCGATGAGCTTCTCGGCGCCGGGCTGGTCGAGGATGACCCGGCTGTCGGCGAGCGAGGAGGTGGCGAAGGCGAGGCGCGAGGGCACGTTCGCCTTGATCAGGCCGGTGACCACGTCCACCGAGGGCCGCTGGGTGGCGAGCACCAGGTGGATGCCGGCCGCGCGGGCCAGCTGGGTGATGCGGACGATCGAGTCCTCGACGTCCCGCGGGGCCACCATCATCAGGTCGGCCAGCTCGTCGACGATCACGAGCAGGTACGGGTACGGGCTGAGCTCCCGCTCGCTGCCCGGCGGCAGTTTGATCTTGCCGTCGCGGATGGCCTGGTTGAAGTCGTCGATGTGCCGGTAGCCGAAGGCGGCCAGGTCGTCGTAGCGCAGGTCCATCTCGCGCACGACCCACTGGAGCGCCTCGGCGGCCCGCTTGGGGTTGGTGATGATCGGCGTGATCAGGTGGGGGATGCCCTCGTACGCCGTCAGCTCCACCCGCTTGGGGTCCACCAGCACCATCCGGACGTCCTCGGGGGTGGCCCGGACCATGACGGAGGTGATCAGGCAGTTGATGCAGGAGGACTTGCCGGAGCCGGTGGCGCCGGCCACCAGCACGTGCGGCATCTTGGCGAGGTTGGCCATGACGTAGCCGCCCTCGACGTCCTTGCCGAGCGCGACCAGCATCGGGTGGTCGTCCTCGGCCGCGTCCGCGAGGCGCAGCACGTCGCCCAGGTTGACCATCTCGCGGTCGGTGTTCGGGATCTCGATGCCGACCGCCGACTTGCCCGGGATCGGGCTGATGATCCGCACGTCCGGCGAGGCCACGGCGTAGGCGATGTTCTTGGTCAGCGCGGTGATCCGCTCGACCTTCACCGCCGCGCCCAGGGTGACCTCGTACCGGGTGACCGTCGGGCCCCGGGTGAAACCGGTGACGTCCGCGTCGACCTTGAACTCGGTGAACACGTTGCGCAGCGAGGCGACCACGGCGTCGTTGGCCGCGCTGCGGGTCTTGCCGGGCCCGCCCTTCTCCAGCAGGTCCAGCGAGGGCAGCGCGTACGTGATGTCCCCGCGCAGCTGGAGCTGCTCGGCGCGCGGCGGCAGCGCCTGGGTCTGCGGCGGCGCCTTGGTCAGATCCGGCACGGACAGCGTCCCGGAGGCCGCGGCGGTGGTGGCGTGCGGCTGCCCGGCCGGGGCCTCGGGAGCGGCAGCCGGTACGGGACGCTCCCCGCGGGCGGTCGGCACCGGGGCGGTGCGCTCCGCACCCTCCCGCTCCACGCTGATTCCCTGCGTGAGGTCGGCGACCAGCGGGGAGGGCGGCATGCCGCCGTAGACCACCCCGTCCAGCGCGGCGGCGGCCGCCGCGGCCACGTCGACGGCGTCCATCTCGCGGTCCATGGCCGGCCCGGCGGCGGTCCTGCGCGGCCTGCGCCGCCGGGCGAGCGCATCCTCCTCGACGGCGTCCACCGGGTCGCCGGAGCCCGCGTCGGAGCCGGTGAGGGCCCGCCACCGCTCCGCGTCATGGCGGTCCCGCCGCTCGGCGGCGCCGCCCTCGCCCTCCTCGTAGACGTAATCGCCGTCGGCATCCTCGTTCTGGGCGATGATCCCGAGCCGGATGCCGAGCCTGTGCAGCCGCTGCGGGATCGCGTTGACCGGGGTCGCGGTGACCACCAGCAGCCCGAAGATCGTGAGCAGCACCAGCATGGGCACGGCCAGCGGCGCGCCCATGGTGAAGATCAGCGGCTTGGAGGCGCCCCAGCCGATGAGCCCGCCCGCGTCCTGCATGGCGGCGGTGCCCTCGCCGCGGCCGGGCGCCCCGCAGGCGATGTGGACCAGGCCCAGGACCCCGATGACCAGGGCGGAGAGCCCGATGCCGATGCGGCCGTTGGCGTCGGTCTGCTCGGGATGGCGGATGAAACGTACCGCCATGACGCCCAGCAGGATCGGCACGAGCAGATCCAGTCGTCCGAAGGCGCCGGTGATCAGCATGGTGACCAGTTCCCCGACGGGACCGCTCAGATTCGACCAGGTTCCGGCGGCGACGATCAGCGCGAGGGCGAGCAGCAGCAGCGCCACGCCGTCCTTGCGGTGGGCCGGGTCGAGGTTCCTGGCCCCCTGGCCGATCCCGCGGAAGACCGCGCCGACCGCGTGCGCGCAGCCCAGCCACACGGCGCGCACCAGCCGCACCACACCTCCCGTCGGGGAGGGCGCGGGCTTGGCCGCGGCCTTCTTGGCCGGGGCGCGCTTGGCGGGCGCGGCCTTCTTCGCGGGGGGCTTGCGCGCGGGGGCCGTCTTCTTCGCCGGCGCCGTCGTACGGCCGGTGCGGCCCTTCGCGGTGCCCGCGGCGCTCTGGGAACCCTTGCCGGACGTACTTGAGGCCATGGGCCCGAGGTTACCGGTGCACGCGCCGGTGGACACGCGTGCCCACCCCTTCACCCGTTCGTGTCGTCGGCTCCGTAGGCGCTTTGACACGGTGCGCTTTCACGCACTGCGCTGTGACGCACCGTGCTGTGACGCACCGCGCCTTGACGCACCGCCAGACCCGACGCGGGCGAGGTCAGTTCTGCGAGGGCAGAACCGGAGCCCCTCCGGCCGTCCCGGGCTCCAGCGCGTCGAGCGCCCGCCGCAGTCCGGTGAGCTTGCGCTCCAGATGGGCCGCGGTCGCCACCACGCCCGCGTCGGCCGAATCCTCGCCGAGCTGCTTGGTCAGCGCCTCGGCCTGCTCCTCGACCGCCGCGAGCCGCGCGGAGAGCTCGGCCAGCAGTCCGGCCGTCTCCTTGCTGCCGTCCACGCCGTTCGAGCTGCCGCCCTCCAGCTGGAGCCGCAGCAGGGCCGCCTGCTCCCGCAGTTGGCAGTTCTTCGTATACAGCTCGACGAAGACCGAGACCTTGGCCCGCAGCACCCACGGGTCGAAGGGCTTGGAGATGTAGTCCACCGCACCCGCCGCGTAGCCGCGGAAGGTGTGGTGCGGACCGTGGTTGATCGCGGTGAGGAAGATGATCGGGATGTCCCGGGTCCGCTCCCGCCGCTTGATGTGCGCGGCCGTCTCGAATCCGTCCATCCCCGGCATCTGCACATCCAGCAGGATGACCGCGAAATCGTCCGTCAGCAGCGCCTTGAGCGCTTCCTCCCCGGACGATGCCCGGACCAGTGTCTGATCGAGCGCGGAGAGGATGGCCTCCAGCGCCAGCAGATTCTCCGGCCGGTCATCGACCAGGAGGATCTTGGCCTTCTGCACCATGCCCTGTCCTCCTCGCCCCGGCATGGGGCCTCCCCGGCTCCTGGCTCCGGCCTGTGCGCCGGGCCCCGCCCCAGAGGACGACATCCTTGCGCCGTCCGTCCTTGTGCCGGTCATCGTAGCCCCAGTCCCGAGATCGCCACACCCTGTCACCAAGATGTCACTGTGCACGAAGCAGAAACGTGGTGGGAGAGCAGAAGGTTCCCCGTTTACCGGGCTCCCACACCGCCCCGGCCACAGTGAGTCAGCAATTGGTATCCGTTCGCTCTCCGGGCGGTCACTTCCCGCGCATCCACTGCTCCATCACCGACAACAGGTAGTCGGGGTCGACCGGCTTGGTGACGTAGTCGGAAGCCCCGGAGTCGATCGCCTTCTCCCGGTCCCCCTTCATGGCCTTGGCCGTCAGGGCGATGATCGGCAGCCCCGCGAACTGCGGCATCCGCCGGATCGCCGAGGTCGTTGCGTACCCGTCCATCTCGGGCATCATGATGTCCATCAGCACGACCGTCACATCGTCGTGCTGCTCCAGGACTTCGATTCCCTCCCGCCCGTTCTCCGCGTACAGCACGGCCAGCCCGTGCTGTTCCAGCACGCTGGTGAGCGCGAAGACGTTGCGTACGTCGTCGTCCACGATGAGCACCTTCTCGCCGTGGAAGTCGTACGTCCGCGGCACCACCGGAAGTTCCTCCTCCGGGTTGGCCCAGGCGTCCTCCGCCCCCACCGCGTTCGGCTGCCCCGGCACCGCCGTACGCGGCTCCAGGTCGCTCAGCGCCTTACGCCGCCGCCGGAACAGCGCGGCCCCGCCGCCCTGCCCCTGCCCGGCCGACTCGGTCGCCGACAGGGCGGGCCGCACCGGCTGCGGCTGCGCCGACGGCAGGGCCGCGGTCCCGGCCGGCGACACCGGCCGCGCGGGCCGCATCCCGTCCAGGGAACGGCGGTACAGATCGCCGCGGCCGCCGCCGGGCGTGGGCGGGGCGTACCCCTGCGGGGGCAGCTCGCTCGGGTGCAGCGGCAGGTACAGCGTGAAGGTGGACCCGCGGCCGGGCTCGCTGGCCGCGTGGATCTCGCCGCCCAGCAGCCGGGCGATCTCCCGGCTGATGGACAGCCCCAGGCCCGTGCCGCCGTACTTGCGGCTCGTCGTCCCGTCCGCCTGCTTGAACGCCTCGAAGATCACCAGCATCTTGCTCGCCGCGATCCCGATCCCGGTGTCGGTGACCGAGAAGGCGATCAGGTCCGCGTCCGCCTCCCGCAGCGAACCGGCCTCCAGCAGCTGCTCGCGGATCGCCGTCGGCACATCGGCCCCGGCCGGCCGGATCACCAGCTCCACCGCACCGCCGTCGGTGAACTTCACCGCGTTCGACAGCAGGTTGCGCAGCACCTGGAGCAGCCGCTGCTCGTCGGTGTGCAAGGTGGCGGGCAGTTCCGGGGAGACCCGCACCGAGAAGTCCAGGCCCTTCTCCGCCGTCAGCGGCCGGAAGGTGGCCTCCACGTAGTCCACGAGCTGGACCAGCGCGATCCGGGTCGGCGAGACGTCCATCTTCCCGGCCTCGACCTTCGACAGGTCGAGGATGTCGTTGATCAGCTGGAGCAGGTCGGAACCCGCGCCGTGGATGGTCTCGGCGAACTCCACCTGCTTCGGCGAGAGGTTCTCGTCCGCGTTGTCGGCGAGCAGCTTGGCGAGGATCAGCAGCGAGTTGAGCGGGGTCCGCAGCTCGTGCGACATGTTCGCCAGGAACTCGGACTTGTAGCGCATCGAGACCGCGAGCTGCTCGGCACGCTCCTCCAGGACCTGCCGGGCTTCCTCGATCTCGGTGTTCTTCACCTCGATGTCCCGGTTCTGCTGGGCCAGCAGCTCGGCCTTCTCCTCCAGCTCCGCGTTGGCGGCCTGCAGGGCCTTCTGCCGGTTCTCCAGCTCGTCGGAACGCTCGCGCAGCTGCTCGGTCATCTCCTGCGACTGCTTGAGCAGCATCTCCGTCTTGGAGTTGACGCTGATGGTGTTGACGCTCGTACCGATCATCTCGGCGATCTGACTGAGGAAGTCCTTCTGGATCTGCGTGAAGGGCGTGAAGGAGGCCAGCTCGATGACGCCGAGCACCTTCCCCTCGAAGAGCACCGGCAGCACGATCACGTGCGCCGGCGGCGCCTCACCGAGCCCCGAGGAGATCTTCAGATAGCCGGGCGGGGTGTTCTCGACAAGGATCGTCCGCTTCTCCTCGGCGACCGTCCCGATCAGCCCCTCCCCCGGCCGGAAGGAGATGGGCATCTGGCCGCCCGCGTACGCGTAGCTCCCGCGCATCCGCAGCTCGTACGAGCCGTCCGCGCCCCCTTCCGTCCCGATCTCGGTGGTGCCGCCGGCCGGCAGCGCCAGGAAGAAGGCGCCGTGCTGCGCGGACACCACCGGGGTGAGCTCGCTCATGATCAGCGAGGCCACGTCGTCGAGCTCCCGGCGGCCCTGCATCAGGGCGGAGATCCGGGCGAGGTTGCCCTTGAGCCAGTCCTGCTCCTTGTTGGCCAAGGTGGTGTCGCGCAGGTTGACGATCATCGTGTTGATGTTGTCCTGGAGGACCTGGATCTCGCCCGCCGCGTCCACGTCGACCTTCAGGCTCAGGTCGCCGCGGGTCACCGCGGTGGCCACGGCCGCGATCGCGCGCACCTGCCGGGTGAGGTTCCCGGCCATCTCGTTCACGGACTCGGTCAGGTCCCGCCAGGTGCCGTCCACGTCCCGGACCCGGGCCTGGCCGCCGAGGATGCCCTCGGTACCCACCTCGCGGGCCACCCGGGTCACCTGGTCGGCGAAGGACGACAGCTGGTCGACCATCGTGTTGATGGTGGTCTTGAGCTCCAGGATCTCGCCGCGGGCATCGATGTCGATCTTCTTGGTCATGTCGCCCTTGGCGATGGCGGTCGTGACCATGGCGATCTGCCGCACCTGGCCGGTGAGGTTGGAGGCCATGAAGTTCACCGAGTCGGTGAGGTCCTTCCAGGTCCCCGAGACGCCCGGCACGTGCGCCTGACCGCCCAGGCGGCCCTCCGTACCCACCTCGCGCGCCACGCGCGTGACCTCGTCCGCGAACGAGGACAGGGTCTTCACCATCGTGTTGACCGTGTCGGCGAGCTGCGCGACCTCGCCGCGCGCCTCGACCGTCACCTTCTTCGTCAGGTCGCCGTTGGCGACCGCCGCCGAGACCTGGGAGATGTTGCGCACCTGGGAGGTCAGGTTGTTGGCCATGAGATTGACGTTGTCGGTCAGGTCCTTCCAGATGCCCGTCACCCCGCGCACCCGGGCCTGACCGCCCAGGATGCCCTCGGAGCCCACCTCGCGGGCCACCCGCGTCACCTGCTCCGCGAACGACGACAGCTGGTCCACCATCGTGTTGACGGTGGTGACCAGTTCGAGGATCTCGCCCTTGGCGTCGACGGTGATCTTCTTCGAGAGATCGCCCATGGCCACGGCCGTGGTCACCTCGGCGATGTTGCGCACCTGCGACGTCAGGTTGTTCGCCATGAAGTTGACGGACTGGGTGAGGTCCTTCCAGGTACCGGAGACCCCCTTCACCTCCGCCTGACCGCCGAGGATGCCCTCCGTGCCCACCTCGCGGGCCACCCGCGTCACCTGCTCCGCGAAGTTCGAGAGCTGGTCGACCATCGTGTTCAGGGTGTTCTTCAGCTCAAGGATCTCGCCCCGGGCGTCCACGTCGATCTTCTGCGAGAGGTCACCGCGCGCCACCGCCGTGGCGACCTGCGCGATGTTGCGCACCTGCGAGGTCAGGTTCCCGGCCATGCCGTTCACGGAGTCCGTGAGGTCACGCCATACGCCGGCCACCCCGGGCACCTGCGCCTGGCCGCCGAGCCGGCCCTCCGTACCCACGTCCCGGGCCACCCGGGTCACCTGCTCGGCGAAGGCCGAGAGCTGGTCGACCATCGTGTTGATGGTGTTCTTCAGCTCCAGGATCTCGCCCCGGGCGTCCACGTCGATCTTCTGGGACAGGTCGCCGCGCGCCACCGCCGTCGTCACCTGGGCGATCTGGCGCACCTGAGAGGTCAGGTTGCCGGCCATGAAGTTGACGGAGTCGGTGAGCTCCTTCCAGGTACCGGACACCCCCTCCACCCGTGCCTGGCCGCCGAGCCGGCCCTCCGTACCCACGTCCCGCGCCATCCGCGTGACCTGGTCGGCGAAGGAGGACAGCTGGTCGACCATGGTGTTCACGGTGTTCTTCAGCTGGAGCATCTCGCCGGAGACGTCCACCGTGACCTTCTGCGACAGGTCGCCGTTGGCGACCGCCGTCGTCACCTGCGCGATGTTGCGGACCTGCCCGGTGAGGTTGCGGAACGCGGTGTTCACCGAGTCGGTGAGGTCCTTCCACGTGCCCGCCGCACCCGGCACCTGCGCCTGACCGCCCAGCTCACCCTCGACGCCGACCTCACGGGCCACCCGCGTCACTTCCGCACCGAAGGACTGGAGCTGGTCCACCATCGTGTTGACGGTGTTCTTCAGCTCCAGCATCTCGCCGGCCACATCGACGGTGACCTTCTGCGACAGGTCGCCGTTGGCCACCGCCGTCGTCACCGTCGCGATGTCCCGCACCTGCGTGGTGAGGTTGCGGAAGACCGTGTTCACCGAATCGGTGAGGTCCTTCCACGTCCCCGCGGCACCCGGCACCTGCGCCTGGCCGCCGAGTGTCCCCTTCGCACCGACCTCGCTGGCCACGCGCGTGACCTCGTCCGCGAAGGTCCGCAGCGTCTCCGTCATCTGATTGATCGTTTCGGCCAGCTGCGCGACCTCGCCGCGCGCGCTCACCCGTACCTTCTGCGACAGGTCACCGTTCGCGACCGCCGTCGTCACCTGCGCGATCCCGCGCACCTGGGCCGTCAGGTTGCCGGCCATGGTGTTGACCGAGTCGGTCAGGTCCTTCCACACACCCGCGACCCCGGGCACCTTCGCCTGGCCGCCCAGCTCGCCCTCGGTACCCACCTCGCGGGCGACACGGGTCACCTCGGAGGAGAAGGACGACAGCTGGTCCACCATCGTGTTCACGGTGTTCTTCAGCTGGAGCATCTCGCCGGCCACGTGCACCGTGACCTTGCGCGACAGATCGCCCTTGGCGACCGCCGTCGTCACGAGAGCGATATCACGCACCTGAGCGGTGAGCCGGTACGCCATCGTGTTGACGGAGTCGGTCAGATCCTTCCAGGAACCCGACATTCCGCGCACCTGGGCCTGCCCGCCGAGCTTGCCCTCGGTACCCACCTCCAGCGCCACGCGCGTCACCTCGTCGGTGAACGCGGACAGCTGGTCGACCAGGTTGTTGACCGTGCGCCCGACCTTCAGGAACTCCCCGCGCAGCGGATGCCCGACCCCCTCGGGGCTCTGCGTCCGCAGGTCCATCCGCTGGTCCAGATCACCCTCGGCCACCGCCGACAGCACCCGGCCCACCTCGGACACCGGCCGGGCCAGGTCGTCCACCAGCTGGTTCGAGGCATCGATCGCGGCCGCCCAGGAGCCCTCGCAAGCGCCCGTTTCCAGCCGTTCGCTCAGCTTGCCCTCGCGGCCCACCATCCGCCGCACCCGGGACAGCTCCCCGGTCAGGTGGAGATTGCGGTCGGCGACCTCGTTGTAGACGGCGGCGATCTCCGCCATCACGCCCTCGCCGGACACCGTCAGCCGCTTGCGGAAGTTCCCGTCCCGCATCGACACCAGGGCCGTGAGCAGCCGGTTCAGTGCGGCGGTATCGACCTCCGTCGTACCACCGCGCCGGGAACGTCCGCCCTTCGGCCGCGTTCCTGTACGCCGCACCGCTGCGCCAGACTCCACCGTGTCCCTCCCGAAAGGGTCGACCGCTGTTCCACCGGGCGTCGAGTGTGCCTGCCCGGCTCTTCAAGCCTGCCCAGTGTTTCACCCTGGCCGAACCCGGCCATAACACTTCGGCACCATCGCACACCCGCCGTACCCTGCGGGTGGATTCCCCGACGACGGCAACATGCCGACCGCGAAGGTAAGTAACCTGGCACCCGATGTCCAACCGCGTCGAAGGAGACTAGTGATCACGGCACGGGCGGCTGCCAGCTTCGATCCCCTCGGGCGTTCGGTCGCCGCCGCTCGCGCGTTCGTCCGCGACACCCTGCAGGGCTGGGGCTTCGCGGACATCGTCGACGACGCGGTGGTCCTCACCAGCGAGCTCGTCACCAATGCCGTGGTCCACGCCGGAACCCGGGCCGAGGTCCTGTGCCTGCGCGCCGAGGGCGGCGTACGGGTCGAGGTCGCCGACCGGTACCCGGAGCGCGAGCTCCCGCTCCGGCACCCCGGCGAGCGCCCGTACGCCGACCCCGACCGCGAGAACGGCCGCGGCCTGATGCTCTGCGCCGCGCTCGCCACCCGCTGGGGCGTCGAATACACGGCCACGCACAAACACGTGTGGTTCCGCCTGGACCTTCCGGACCGGCCGGTCGGTACCCGCTCCGCCGGCCCCGTCGTCCCCGACCAGCTGCTCCCCCTCGCCGACAGCCGCGTCCGCGTCGCCGTGCTCCAGATCGACTCGGCCGACTCCATCTCCGCCTGGAACGAGGACGCCGAGCACATCTTCGGCTACGCCGCGGAGAAGGTCGTGGGCCGCCAGCTCGCCGAGCTCGCCGCCTGGCCACAGACCCCCGGCACCGGCACCGGCATCGCCGAGGCCCTGCGGCTGTCCCGCTGGGAGGGCAGCTACGGCCTCCGCGGCTCCGACGGCCGCGTGATCCCCGTCTACGCCTCCCACCTGCGGGTCCGCGATGCCCACGGCGAGCCGTCCATCGTCTGCCTCCTCGTCCACGACGACGAGCGCGCCCTCCTCCAGACCCCCGTACGGGTCCCCAGCACCGACAGCGGCCACTTCACCGATCCGCGCCCCGCGGACCCCTTCGAGGTCTTCATCGGCTCCCCCGCCCCCGACGACCTCGACGGACTCCTCCAGCGCACCGTCGAACGGGCCCGCGACCTCCTCGACGCCGACGCCGCCTTCCTGCTGCTCGCCACCGACGACGAGACCGAGCTGGAGGTCCGCGCCACCACGGGCCTGCCCTCCACCCGCCAGCGCTTCGCCCGCGTCCCCGTCGAGGCCGGCACCAATCGGTACGGTTCCGCCCGCATGCCCGCCGTCCACGACGACCTCGTCGCCGTCCCCGGAGCCGTCCCGCTCCTGGAATCCACCGGCATGCGCTCCGCGGTCACCGTCCCCCTCAAGGTGGAAGGCCGGCTCACCGGCTCACTCGGCGTCGCCGCCGAAACCCCCGGCCGCTACTCGAACGAAGAGGCCCTGCACCTCCAGTTCGCCGCCGACCGCATCGCCCTGGCCGTCGAATCGGCCCGCCTCGGCGAACTGGAACGGCTGCGCCGCGGCTCCCTCTCCTTCCTCGTCGAGGCCTCCGACCTGCTGGCCGGCACCCTCGACCGGGACCAGACCCTGGCCCTCATGGCCCAGATGACCGTCCCGACCCTCGCCACCTGGTGCGCCGTCTACACGATCGCCGACCAGTCCTCCGACCCGTACCTCTCCTACGTCCTGCACGAGGACGAGGAGCGCATCGACGGCCTCAAGGCCCTGCTCTCCCGGGTCAGCCCGCCGGAACCGGTCCGGGAGGCCGGCGCCCGCCCCTGGCCCGAGACGGCCCTCGCGGTCGGCGGCGAGACGGTGGTCCTCCCGCTCCTCGCCCGCAACCGCGTGATCGGCATGCTCACCCTCGGCAAGCCGCGGGAGGAGCACTTCCGCCAGGAGATCCTCGAACTCGCCGAAGACCTCTCCCGTCGGGCCGCCCTCGCCCTCGACAACGCCCGCCTCTACTCCGAGCGCACCGCGATCAGCCGCTCCCTCCAGCGCAGCCTGCTGCCGCCCGGCTCCCCCGCCATCCCCGGCATGGAGGTCGAGGTCATCTACCGCGCGGCCGGCGAGGGCAACGAGGTGGGCGGCGACTTCTACGACGTCTTCCCGATCCGCGACGGCGTGTACGGCTTCGCCATCGGCGACGTCTGCGGTACGGGCCCCGAGGCGGCCGCCGTCACCGGCCTCGCCCGGCACGCCCTGCGCCTGCTGGCCCGCGAGGGCCTCGGCGGCCCGGCCGTCCTCGAACGCCTCAACGCGGCCATCCTCGACGAGGGCGCCCGCAGCCGCTTCCTCACCCTCCTCTACGGCGAACTCCACCCCCAGCCCGACGGCGGCGCCCTGATGAAGGTCGTCTGCGCGGGCCACCCGCTCCCCCTGCGGCTGCGCCCGAGCGGCGTGGTCGAGGCGGCCGCGGACCCCCAGCCGCTGCTCGGCGTCATGGAAGACCTGTCCCTCTACGAGCAGACCCTCACCCTGCACCCGGGCGACGTCCTGCTGTGCGTGACGGACGGGGTGACGGAGCGCCGCGAGGGCACCCGCATGCTGGGGGACGACGGCCTCGCCGAGGTCCTCACCACCTGCACGGGCCTCACGGCCGGCGCGGTAGCCTCCCGCGTCCTGCGCGCGGTGGAACGCTTCGCGGCCGAGCCCGCCTCGGACGACATGGCCATCCTGGCCTTCCGTGTCCCTCACCAGCGCGAAGGCGAATGAGGCCGGCCAGCCTCCCCTTTCTACCGAACTACCGCAGCCGCGCTGACAAGATCATGAATGACGGGGACGCCATCTCCGTGGCCCAGCCCGTCCTGCCGTTGTCGTGGACCGTGTCAGGGGCGTCGGCAGCGGAGCCGGCACTCGCCGGAGCGGTGCCCTGGTCGGCCGAGGCCGACGAGTAGGGGGCGCTACCGGGCTCCAAGGCCGTCACGATCATGAAGGCGATGCGTCGGATCTTTTCGATGCTCATGAGAGGGTCCTTCCGCAGGTCGGGGGCTCGATCTGCGGATGCGGCGAGGGGGCTGTCCGCCTCCCCGTTCGTCATCCGTGATCCCATTGCGCCCCGAGCGGCGCCCCTGGTCACGGCCCGAAAAGTCGGGGCTTGACAGGAAGGCCCCCGTCGGCTGGCGGAGGCCTTGAAACGCAAAAAGGCCCCCGCCAGATAGCGGGGGCCTTTTCATTTTGGAGCCCTTTAACGGAATCGAACCGTTGACCTTCTCCTTACCATGGAGACGCTCTACCGACTGAGCTAAAAGGGCGGGTTGTTCGGCGGCGTCCTACTCTCCCACAGGGTCCCCCCTGCAGTACCATCGGCGCTGAAAGGCTTAGCTTCCGGGTTCGGAATGTAAACCGGGCGTTTCCCTAACGCTATGACCACCGAAACACTATGAAATTTGAACGCTGGCATGGACACAGCTGTTCGTTATTTCAGAACTAACACAGTGGACGCGAGCAACTGAGGACAAGCCCTCGGCCTATTAGTACCAGTCAGCTTCACCCGTTACCGGGCTTCCACATCTGG